>DASVLY010000349.1:0-4538 GCA_036384635.1 Noviherbaspirillum sp.
GCCGTCATAGTCGTAGGTCGTCAGCTCGCTGCCGGCCTTCCTGCCAGTAAGCCAGCCGCGCGGGGAATAGGTCAAGTCCGTGGTCAAGCCATTCGGGTCGACGATGCGTCCCACTCTGCCATTGGCGTCGTAATTCGACAAGGTTGTCACATGCCCGGCTGCATTGGTGACTGTGGCCAGATTGCCCTGGCTGTCGTAACTGTGGCTGATGGTGCTACCGCGTGGATCGGTGGCCGTTAGTACCTGATCATAATCGTTATAGGTATAGCTCCAGGTGCGCGCCGCGCCAGTGGCGGCAGCGCCAAAGCCCTGGCTGCCGTTAGCATCGCCGGTGGCCTGCACGCTCTTGCCGATCAGGTTTCCCTTTGCATCGTAGGTGTTGGTCGTGATGCGCATCGGTTCCGCAATCCGGGCGGGCAGGCGGTAGGTGGGATGCCATTCGGTGGTAATCGTCCTCGCTTCCGGCGTGCCATCGGCTTCAACACGTCTGATTTCAAGATTACGTGTCAGATCATGGCTATACGTCGTCTTGTTGCCGTTAAAGTCGGTACTGCTGGCCACGTTGCCGTTGGCATCATAAGTAAGGCTGGTAGTGGCCGCAGCGCTTCCGCTTCCGGCAGGCTGACTATAGCCTGTGCTTTTGACCACGCCCAGCACGGTTTGGAAGTTGTAGGTGCGCACACTGCCCAACGGGTCGGTAACCGTGCTGGTGACCTTGGTTTTTGGATAGGCAACGCTGTATTTTTGGACCGTACCCGCGAGTTCTGTAGAGACCGCTCTACCCAAGCCGTCATACTTGACGGTGGCGTAACGCGCACCGTTCTCGTCGGTTATGCCAGTGAGTGCGAAAGGCAGGTATACGTTCCCGGTCTTGTCTTGTTCGTTGTACCAGTAGATACGTTTCCTGCCATCTGGATAGGTCACCGAAGTGAGATTGCCGACAGGCGATCTGCCGGGTAAGACAACCGAGCTGGCCTCGTCATAAGCATAGGTATAAATGCCGCCAGCCGGGTCGGCCATGGTAGCCATGCGGCCTTTGCTGTCGTAAGTGAAGTTCAACTGACGATTGAATGCATCCGTCACGCGAAGCAGCAATCCCGCATATGGCGCAACGGCAGCAGGAGTATTAGCGTCGGAATAGGTAAAAGCGGTTACTTGTCCATTTTTTTCGGTAATGCTCCGTATCCGGCCATTCAAACCATAAAGCTCGGTCGAATCGTCCTGGGCGTTATAGACTTTCCAGCCAACGGCAGAGCCGGTGCTGTCGGTGACTTTGCTCACGCGGTCATTGATGTTGGGTGTACTGGGCGAGAGATCGACGTTATTGCCGAAATAAAGCCGACGGCCGCTGCCGCGCTGCACCGTGAAGTCGTTCGCTTGACCTGTCCCAAGATAAGGGTAGCAATAGTACCCGAGCCCGATGCTTAAGTTTCCGATGTCGGGCGTGCAGGCAAAGTTAGGCGAGCTTTCCGGTGGATTGGCATTTCCAAAATCGATGCCGTTAATCTGATAATTATTGATCCAACCATTTTTATCGCTGCGGTAGGTACGCACGAATCGAAGATGATTGCCGCCGCCGCCTTGGTAATCGACTTCAACATGCTGTTCTACACCTGTGGAAGGATAGATCGGTTTCCCAACCTGGGGTGGTGGATGGTTGGGATCTTCGCAATCGCAATCCGGCTCTTGCGTCGGACGAGAACAAACACCGCTGTAGCTATCTAAATCGCCGAAACCATAACGGCAATCCCAATAGATGTCTCCGCTAACTTTAGCGGAGGTCCACTGCTTTGTGCTGCTGTTATACCAGCTATAAAGTCTCTCCCATATCCAGCGATGGAAAGTTCCATATGGTGTAGAAGAAGTTAAATAAGTTTCTCGATCATCATTGACCACGCACGGCGCGTTTGAACAATAAGTTTTCCATTCGTTTTGTGCTTCTGCGGCCTCCGCCAATGTCAGAGCGAATGCTATTGGATATATGGATTTTCGATAGAGTTTGCGCCCTTGCTCCCTTTCAGCGTGCGCGTTCTGAAAACCGATTGCGCAAGCCAGCAGGACAAATGCCTGCATCAAGACGGTTCCCCATGCCTTCGACCTGGCCAGCTCAAAATGCTTCTTCATCGGATCCATCCTGGACGGCGTTATTGATTTCAAATCGCACGTGAAACCACAAAAGGCTCGGCTCATACCTGACATTTAAATATTCCCTTTTAGACTTTAGACAAAAGGCCCTACCGAAAAGCATAATTTATGGGGTGAAGCTCGACTTTTTCTATGTAAGCAACATATATGGAGTCCGCCTCCGTATATGTATGTTCCTGTGCGTTAGCGACGTGCTATAGCAAAAAACAAAACAAAACATCCCTTGCCAAAAACCTTGAAGAAGCGTGAGGTCGAGACGCAAGCTTGTTACTTTTTAAAAATGCTGATGGCAGGGTTGGGATTTGTCGCAAACCTGCATTATTCACGGGCTGCTTTGGGTAGCGCAGCTTTGTGCTGCAATCCGAGCGTAAATAGACATTCTTGTCACGCAGGCAGTAATAAATTCTTTGACATTGTTGAATTAGGGGAGATAAAAGCCCCGCAGTTTATATGTCAAATCAAATGCGCAACTTCAAGAAAGTTTCCTGGGAGCATATCAAAAAAAGGCCATCAATGAAACAATTTGTTACCAACAGTTAATGGCTATGGAAGGTTTACAGCAATGCGATTTACAGCAATGCGATTACGACTTGGTTTTGTAGGACTTACGCAAAACCGCCTCGGGCGCGTTGCTGCTGCCTTGCCGTACGTCTTGTACTGTCTGCGGCGGCGCGCCTTGCCGGGACGATTTTGCGTAAGTCCTATTCTGGAACTCCGCATCCATCGCATCTGCAGCATTTGATTCAAAGACATTGAACGGATTCTGCTAAAAGCCCGGTGTCGCTCATCGGCGCTCATGCACCAGCTGCCCCGCGCTATACGTCGCCGCCACGGCACGGTCATCTCCCAGCAGCGCGAACGCGAACAGCAATTCCTCCAGGCTGCCGCTGCATGCGGTGCGGCGCGCGAGCAAGGGCGTTGCCTGCGGATCGAGCACGATGAAATCGGCCTCCGCGCCCGCCGCGAAATTGCCGATGGTGCCGTCGAGCCGCATGCTGCGCGCGCCGCCCAGCGTCGCCAGGTAAAACATGCGCAGTGCCGGCATGTGAACGCCGCCCATGCGCGCGACCTTGTACAGTTCGTTCATCGTCTGCAGCATGGAAAACGAGGTGCCGCCGCCCACGTCGGTGGCCAGCGACAGCGATACCTGCAGCGCATCCGCGCGCGTGAAATCGAACAGCCCGCTTCCTAAAAACAGGTTGGAAGTCGGACAGACCGCCGCCGCCGATTGCGTGTCGCGCATGCGCGCGCGGTCGCCGTCGTCGAGCCAGATGCAATGCGCATACATCGCGCGCGGGCGCAGCATGCCGTAGCGGTCGTACACGTCGAGATAGCTGCGCGCATCCGGAAACAGCGACTTGATCCAGGCGACTTCATCGGTGTTTTCCGCGACATGGGTTTGCAGGAACGTGTCCGGATATTGGCGCGCCAGCTCGCCCGCAAGCTGCAGTTGTTTCTCGCTTGACGTGGCGGCAAAGCGGGGCGTGATCGCGTACAGTTGACGTCCGCGCTTGTGCCACTTCCCGATCAGCGCTTCGCTGTCGCGCACGCCGCCCTCGGCGGTATCGCACAGGAAGTCCGGGCAATGCCGGTCCATCAGCACCTTGCCCGCAGCCATGCGCAGGTTGCGCTTCTCGCTCTCACTGAAAAATGCGTCCACCGAAGCCGGATGCACGGTGCAGTACACCATTGCGGTGGTGGTGCCGCAGCGCAACAGCTCGTCGATAAAGAAACGCGCGACATCTCTTGCATGTTCAGGATCGGCGAACCGGCGCTCGGTAGGGAAGGTGTAGGTGTCCAGCCACGGCAACAGGCCCGGCGCAGGCGACGCGATCATGTCGGTCTGCGGGTAGTGGATATGCGTGTCGATAAAACCCGGCACGATCAGCTTGCCGCGATAGTCGCAGATCTCGACGCCATCCGGCACGGCGCTGCGCAGTTGCGCGTAATCGCCCGCCGCCGCCACCTTTCCGCCGCAAACGATCAGCAGGCCGTCCTCGTGCCATGCATGCGCGTGATCGTCGAAGGCCGGGTCGGCGGTGAAGTGCAGGATGCCGGCGCGGTAGGCCTGGCAGTGCGGGGAGGAGGGATGAGATGTCATGTGTTTCTTTCCTGGGCTGTCATTGTTCTCGTTTCGCTTCTTCCCACACAACCAGCAATTGCGCGCAAACGGACACGGCAATCACGGCAGGAGATTTGCCGCGAATGCCGGCAATGCCAATCGGGCATACCATCCGGGCCAACTGCTGCGCACCGATGCCGCGCTCTTGCAGGCGGCGCTCGAACAGCATGCGCTTGGTCTTCGAACCGATCAGGCCGAACCAGCCGGCGTCGCCGCGCCGCAGGATCGCTTCCGCAAGGCGCTGGTCGAGCGCATGGCTGTGCGTCATCAC
>DASVLY010000350.1:0-5695 GCA_036384635.1 Noviherbaspirillum sp.
GAACAAGCCCTTGCCTCCGACCTTGGACAGCGCGCGGTCGAGAATCCGGTCGCCCTGCGTAGTTATACCAAGAATCTCAATGCTGCACTGCGGATATAATGTAGCCAGTCTTGCGCGGACATGTTCTGCCTGCCACATCGCCAGACGGCTTTCACGCGATGCAATCACTAGCTTGGATGGTGGTAACACTTTCACGAGATGTGCTCTTTCGATGTTCATTGAATGCAAACTGCATTGCAGCACAAAATTTTATCACGCACATTCACGCCCTCAGAACCTGTTCAGGGTCTCGCTCAACGGGCGTCAGCCGGATTCGACCGGAGCGAAGGAACCGGAGTGTACTCAAGTAGTACATGAGGATTCCGAGTACCGTACGGACCCGGATCACGCCCGTTTAGCGAGACCTTGAACAGGTTCTCATGGCCGGCAGCCGTATTCTTCCAACGTTGATTTCACCCATTCAACATGGCTAAAACAACCAACACGCCAACGAACACCTCGTCAAACAGCAAGCATGCGACCGATAGGGACGCACCGTTAAAAGAAGATATCCGCCTGCTGGGCCGCCTGCTTGGCAATGTATTGCGCGAGCAGGAAGGCGAAGCGGTATTCCAGGTAGTCGAAACGATACGCCAGACGGCGGTGCGCTTTCGCCGCGAGTCGGATGCGCAAGCCGGCGCAGACCTGAACAAGCTGCTGAAGAAGCTCACGCGCGACCAGACCATTTCCGTGGTACGCGCGTTTTCCTATTTCTCGCACCTGGCCAATATAGCGGAAGATCAGCATCACAATCGCCGCCGCCGCGCGTACCTCCTGGCCGGCACGGCGCCGCAACCGGGCAGTATTGCTCATGCATTGTCCAGGCTGGATGATGCCGGCGTATCCGGCGCGTCCGTGCGCAGCTTTTTCAAGGGCGCGTTGATCTCGCCGGTCCTGACCGCACATCCGACCGAAGTACAGCGCAAGAGCATCCTCGACGCGGAGCGCGAAATCGCCCGTCTTCTGGCCGAACGCGATCATCCGTTGGCGCCGAAAGAACTTGCGCACAACATGCAACTGCTGCATGCGTACGTCGCCACCCTGTGGCAGACCCGCATGTTGCGTTACACGAAGCTCACCGTCGCCGATGAAATCGAGAATGCGCTGTCGTACTACCGCATCACCTTCCTGCACGAACTGCCCGCGCTGTACGACGACATCGAGCAGGAGATCGCGGCCCAGTTCCCGCAACGGCATGCGGTGGACGACAAGGAGCTTCCGCCCTTCGTGCAAATGGGAAGCTGGATCGGCGGCGACCGCGACGGCAATCCGAATGTCAATGCCGGCACCATGCAGCATGCATTGATGCGGCAATCGACCGCGATCTTCGATTTCTACCTGGAAGAAGTGCACGCCCTCGGTGCCGAGCTATCGATTTCCACGCTGCTGGTCGGAGTCAGTCCCGAATTGCAGGTGCTGGCCGACGGCTCGCCCGACCAGTCGCCACACCGCATGGACGAGCCCTATCGCCGCGCGCTGATCGGCTTGTATGCGCGGCTGGCCGCGACCGCGCGCACGCTGGGCGCAGCACATGTGCTGCGCCAGGAAGTCGGATCGGCATCACCCTATGCGACGGTTGCCGAATTCACGCGCGATCTGCAGACCATCACCGACTCGCTCAATACGCATCACGGCGCGATGCTGGTCAAGCCGCGGCTGGCGGCACTCAAGCGTGCTTCGGAAATCTTCGGCTTTCATCTTGCAACGCTCGACATGCGCCAAAGCTCCGACGTGCATGAGCGAGTGCTGACCGAGTTGTTTTCGCGCGCGAAGGCCGAACCGAATTACGCGGCGCTGCCGGAAGAAGCGAAAGTGGAGCTGCTGCTGCAGGAACTGAACAAACCGCGCCTGCTGTATTCGCCCTGGGTGCGTTATTCTGCCGAAACCGAATCGGAGCTTGCGATCCTGCGGGCGGCGCGCGAAATCCGCCAACGCTATGGCGAACGCGCAATTCGCAACTACATCATTTCCCATACCGAGACGGTATCCGACCTGCTCGAAGTGCTGCTGCTGCAGAAGGAAACCGGCCTCTTGCATCTCGAATGGGACGAAGAATCAGGCCAGTTTGCGAACGCCGCGCTGGAACTGATGGTGATCCCGCTGTTTGAAACCATTCCCGACCTGCGTTGCGCCGCAGCGATCATGGAAAGCTTCATCGCCTTGCCGCAGGTGCGCCTCCTGATCGCACAGCAAGGCGACTTGCAGGAGGTAATGCTCGGCTATTCGGATTCCAACAAGGATGGCGGTTTCCTCACATCCAACTGGGAACTCTACAAGGCAGAAACGCAACTGGTCGAACTGTTCGACCGCGCCGGAGTCAAGCTGCGGCTGTTCCATGGCCGCGGCGGCACCGTCGGCCGCGGCGGCGGCCCGAGCTATGACGCGATCCTGGCGCAACCGCCCGGCACAGTAAACGGCCAGATCCGCCTGACCGAACAAGGAGAAATCATCGCGTCGAAATTCTCCAACCCGGAAATCGGCCGCCGCAACCTCGAACTACTGGTGGCGGCAACGCTCGAGGCCAGCCTCATGCCACATGCGGCCGAAGGCAAACAGGCAAGAAAGCTGGCCGAATTCGAGGGTGTGATGGAAGAATTGTCGGAACGCGCATACCGCGCCTATCGCAACCTGGTGTACGAGACGCCCGGCTTCACCGACTACTTCTTCGCCGCCACACCGATCGCCGAAATCGCAGAACTGAATATCGGCTCGCGCCCGGCTTCGCGCAAAGCGACGCGCCGTATTGAGGATCTGCGCGCTATCCCTTGGGGATTCTCCTGGGGCCAGTGCCGCCTGCTGCTGCCGGGCTGGTATGGCTTCGGCAGCGCGGTGACCTCCTGGCTGGACGAAGGCAGCGCGGAAGAACAGAAAAAAAAGGTTGCGCTGCTGCGCGCGATGTTCAAGGAATGGCCATTCTTCGCGACGCTGCTGTCGAACATGGATATGGTGCTGTCGAAGACCGACCTCGCGGTGGCGTCGCGCTATGCGGAACTGGTCGCGGACAAGAAACTGCGCAACGGCATTTTCAAGCGCATGATGGAAGAGCATGAGCGCGCCACCGCATGTCTGACGCTGATCACCGGAGCGAAGGAAAGGCTGGCAAACAACCCGCTACTGGCGCGTTCGATCAAGAACCGCCTCGCCTATCTCGATCCACTGAACCACTTGCAGGTCGAACTGATCAAGCGCCATCGGGCGGCGATGGCGGAAGGGCGCAAACTGGATGAGCGCGTGCGACGTGGGATTCACTTGTCAATCAACGGAATTGCGGCAGGGTTGCGCAACACCGGATGAGGGGGCATTTTCAGGTGGCGTGTGCTGTGCGGGAGCTATTTCACCAGCGCTTTCACCACGGGCCACTGCCGCCGTGAAATCGGCAGCCGTTCATCGACGTCGCGCAGGATCACCTGCCAGCACTCCTGCGCCTTGTCCGCCTCGCCCTCGCCATCGACTGCATGCATGCCCTTTTCCATGCCAGTGATCGCATTGCGCGCCACCAGCGCATTGCGGTGCACGCGAATAAAAAACTCACCAAACTCTTCTTCGATCGACGTCAGCGATGCCTCGATCAGGTAGTCGTTCGTTCTGGTCCGCACCGTCACATATTTGAGCTCGGCCTTCAGGTAAATGACGTCCGATACCGGCACCAGCAGCAAGCGGCCGCGCTCCTGCACCGAAAAGTGCTGTCGCTTTGGCGGCGGCTCGGCGCTGGCCGCATCCTGCCGGGATACCGCCTGCGCGCGCAATGCGGCAACCCGATTGAGCGCATCCGCAAGACGTGTTGCACGCACCGGTTTCAACAGGTAGTCCAGCGCATGCACCTCGAACGCCTTAAGCGCGTATTCGTCATAGGCAGTGACGAAAATGACGGATGGCGCAGCGGGTTGCACGGCCAGCAGCGACGCCAGCTCGATGCCAGTCATGCCTGGCATCTGCGCGTCGAGCAGCACGATATCAGGCCGGCACGCCGCAATGCCGTCAAGCGCGGCCTGCGCGCTATCGGCCTCTCCCGCCAGTTCATGCGGGCAATCGGCTGCGATGTCGGCCAACAATGTTTTCAGCCGCGTACGCGCCGGCGCTTCGTCATCGACGATATACAGGCGAGGCTTCATGCGAGATTCTTCAAATAGGGAAAACGCACGCGCACTTCAAACAATCCGCGTGCTGCAACGGTCGTCAACTGCGCCTCCACGTCGTACAGCAGTTCAAGGCGCTCACGTATATTGCTCAAGGCCATGTGGTTGCCCGCCGGCGTAGCCGCTTCCACATGAACCGGGTTGACGACGACGATCTGGATACGCTCGATGGAGCGGCTCACCTGCACCTGTATCCGCACCGGCACACTCGACGGCTCCACGCCGTAATGCACCGCATTCTCCAGCAAAGGCTGCAACAACAGCACTGGCACCTGCGCCTTGTGCAGCACATCTTCACCGATGCTGTCCATTTCCCATTGCACCTGCAGGCGCTCGCCCAGCCGGATCTGCTCGATCGCCAGGTATTGCTTGCACAACCGGATTTCCTCGTCCAGTGTAGTCATGCTGCGCGGATCGCTCATCAATACACGGAACAAGGCAGCCAGGTCTTCCAGCGTAGTTTCGGCCCGTCGTGGCTCATTGCGGATCAGCGACAGCACTGCGTTCAGGCTGTTGAACAGGAAGTGCGGACGGATACGCGCCTGCAGCGCCTGCAACCGCGCCTCCACCAGCGCCGGCGAGTAAGCGCGCGTGCGCAGTTCGAAATAATGCTGGAACACGATGCCGAGCAAGGCTGCGGTCAATGCACCTTTCTGTGGTGTCAGATGCGTGAAGTCGCCTGCAATCCATTGAATGGATGTCAACAAGCGAACAATGCAGGACGTTACCGCCGCCGGCACCAGCGCGCAGAAAATGCGCTGTCCCCAGAGCGAAATGGCCTGCATACGGCCGGATTGCAGCAGCACGCGCCGCAATGCGCACAATGCGAATAACGACCACAGGCTTGCCAGCTCCACTACCATGGCCGCCTCGACAAATGCCTGCACAGCCTGTTGGAAGCCGGTGACCTGCATCAGGATGCCGGTGCCAACCGCAACATTCACCACCAACAACGAGCGGCACGCCACGCCGATGTTGCAGCAATCGGGCATCACGACCTCGATCGGCGCGTTCGCAGGTGGATTGGAAGACGGCATGGAGATAACGCTTGTTATAATCGGACATTCACTTGGATTCAATTATGACAGCACAACTTTCCAAAAAAAGCGAGGCCTGGTCGGCCCGTTTTTCCGAACCCGTTTCCGATCTGGTCAAACGCTACACCGCCTCCGTCTTTTTTGACAAACGCTTGGCCGATGCCGACATCCAGGGCTCGCTCGCGCATGCCGAAATGCTGGCGCACCAGGGCATCATCAGCGCGCAGGATTACGCCGACATCCAGCGCGGCATGGCGCATATCCAGACCGAGATCGCAGTCGGCAAGTTCGAGTGGCTGCTCGATCTGGAAGACGTGCACCTGAATATCGAAAAGCGCCTGACCGAGCTGGTGGGCGACGCCGGAAAACGGCTGCATACCGGCCGCTCCCGCAATGACCAGGTGGCGACAGACATCCGACTGTACATGCGATCCGCGATCGACGACATCAGCGGTCTGCTGCGCGAACTGCGCATTGCACTGC
>DASVLY010000351.1:0-4470 GCA_036384635.1 Noviherbaspirillum sp.
CCTGCCCTTGGGTTACCTTCAACCGGGCGCCGTCAGCCACGCCGAGTTTTGCTGCCAGCACGGCCGACAACGCTGCTTTCGGCACCATCGCATCATTGGTCTGTTGCAATGACGATGCACGGCGCACGATTGCATCAGTAAAGTAAATCGGCACGTCCGCGACACGCTCCAGCTTCGCGTCAACAACCGGCTTGGCAACCTGCGGCGCAATATTCGTAATGTTATTCAGGCGCGAGGAGAGATCCGCTTCCTCGGCGTTCTTGGTACCAAGAAGTTCGACGCGAATTTCTTCCGATGTCTCGTAATCGAAACCCACCAAGCCGAGCATGTTACCGAGCACACGTAGCACTTTCCATGCCGGACGGGTTTCACCCAGCGGCTTCACGGTGCCATTGAAACCCTGTGCCCGCCCCTCGCAATTAACAAAAGTGCCAGAGGTTTCGGAGAACGGTGCAATCGGCAATAACACGTCTGCGTAATCTACTGCGTGCTTGTATGGTGACATCGCAACCACCATGTCCGCCTTATCAAGCGCGGCACGCGCTGCCTGTGGATCATAGCAATCAAATTCCGGTTCGGCATGCAGCAGTATGTAAGCCTTGCGCGGCTGCACGAACGCCTGTAGCGCATTGGCTCCCTTGCCCGGAATGGCATTAGCGATATAGCCGCCAACCGTATTGGCGGCCTCGGTCAAATAGCCGAACTTCGCTTTCGTATTTTGCGCGATCCATTGAGCTGCAGCGTGCAGCAACGCTGCTTGCGGGTGCTGAGCGGCTGCATTGCCGAGCACAATTGCTTTACGCTCGCCCGACAGCAGGCTTGCTGCAATTCCTTTCGCAACCTCGCCCGGCTCGATGCCATCGAAACCTGCGGGCGCAGTAATTTCTTTTGCTTGCGCAACAGCAACCACCACCTCGCTCAATGCAGACAGCCATGCGGAAGGCGCCTTGATCATGCGGGCTGCGAGCGACATCAACAAGTCATCTTCCGTCGCATGCAGAATGCTCACTTTCGCACCGCGTTTGGCTGCATGGCGCAGACGGGCTGCGAGCAGCGGATGATCCTTGCGCAGGAACGAACCGATCACAAATGCACGATCAACCTGACCAAACTCTTCGATTGACATGCCAAGCCACGGTGTGAGCTTACCGTCAAGCGCGAAATCGGACTGGCGCAGGCGGAAATCAACATTGTCGGATCCCAAGCCGCGCACCAGTTTCTGCAACAGCGACAGTTCTTCCAAGGTCGAATACGGCGCGGCCAATGCGGCAATCGCATCGGTGCCGTGCTCGTGGCGAATGTTCTTCAGGCCGTGCGCGACATATTCAAGCGCGGTTTGCCAGTCTGTTTCCAGCCACTTGCCATCCTGCTTGATCATCGGAACCGTCAGACGCTCTTGGCTGTTCAGGCCCTCATATGCGAAGCGGTCCTTGTCGGATAGCCAACACTCGTTCACCGCTTCATTTTCGAGCGGCAGAACGCGCATCACCTTGCCGGCCTTGACCTGCACGATCAGATTTGCTCCCAAGCCATCGTGCGGGCTCACTGAGCGGCGGCGTGACAATTCCCAAGTACGTGCGCTATAGCGGAACGGTTTGGATGTCAACGCGCCGACCGGACACAGATCAATCATATTGCCTGACAATTCGGAATCGACCGTTTTGCCGACGAAAGTCGTAATTTCGGAGTGTTCGCCGCGATTGAGCATGCCGAACTCCATCACACCGGCGATCTCCTGGCCGAAGCGCACGCAACGGGTGCAATGGATGCAACGCGCAATCTCCTTCATCGAGATCAGCGGGCCAACCTCTTTCGGCACCACCACACGCTTTTCCTCTTCATAACGCGATGCCGACGGACCGTAGCCGACCGCCAGATCCTGCAACTGGCATTCGCCTCCTTGGTCACAGATAGGACAATCGAGGGGATGGTTGATCAGCAAAAACTCCATCACGCTTTTCTGGGCCTTGATCGCCTTGTCGCTGTTGGAACGCACGATCATGCCATTGGTCACCGGAGTCGCACATGCGGGTAGCGGCTTCGGTGCCTTTTCGACTTCAACCAGGCACATGCGGCAGTTGGCCGCAATGGATAGCTTCTTGTGATAGCAAAAATGCGGGATGTAGGTGCCAAGCTTGTTGGCAGCGTCCATCACCATGCTGCCTTCCTGCACCTCTACTTTTTTGCCGTCAATTTCGATTTCAACCATGGCTTTGTTTTATGCCGTAGGGTGCGCTCTGCGCACCGGATTTATTAAACGTAAGCGGGAACGATGCAACGCTTGTGCTCGATGTGATACGCAAACTCTTCGCGGAAATTCTTCACAAATGCGCGCACTGGCATTGCAGCGGCGTCACCCAGCGCACAAATGGTACGCCCCTGGATGTTGTCGGCGATTGAATTCAACATATCGAGATCGTCGGCTCGGCCGTGCCCGTGCTCGATCCGATGCACCATACGATACAACCAACCAGTGCCTTCGCGGCACGGCGTACACTGGCCGCAAGATTCCTCGAAATAAAAATACGATAAGCGTAGCAGCGACTTGACCATGCAGCGAGTTTCATCCATCACGATGACTGCACCGGAACCAAGCATCGAACCAGCCTTTGCAATCGAGTCATAGTCCATGTCGGTATTCATCATCACCTCACCGGTCAGTACCGGCATCGACGAACCACCTGGAATCACCGCCTTGATCTTTTTCCCGTCGCGCATGCCACCGGCAAGTTCCAACAACTTTGCGAATGGCGTACCGAGCGGGACTTCGTAATTGCCCGGCCGTGCGACATCACCTGACATCGAGAAAATCTTGGTGCCGCCGTTGTTCGGTTTTCCTAGCGCGGCATATGCTTCGCCGCCCATACGCATGATAAACGGCACCGCTGCAAAAGTTTCGGTATTGTTGATCGTGGTCGGCTTGCCATACAGACCGAAACTCGCCGGGAACGGCGGCTTGAAGCGCGGCTGGCCTTTTTTGCCTTCCAGAGATTCGAGCAACGCCGTTTCTTCGCCGCAGATATATGCACCATAGCCATGGAACGCATGCAGCTGAAAATTGAAATCACTACCCATGATCCTGTCGCCCAGAAAGCCGGCGACACGCGCTTCTTCCAGCGCCTGTTCGAAACGCTCGTACTCAGCCCAGACTTCGCCGTGGATGTAGTTGTAGCCAACCGTGATACCCATTGCATACGCGCCAATAGCCATGCCTTCGATCAGTGCATGCGGATTGTAGCGAATGATATCGCGATCCTTGAACGTGCCTGGCTCGCCCTCGTCAGTATTGCAAACCAAATATTTTTGTCCAGGGAACTGGCGCGGCATGAAACTCCACTTCAAGCCGGTCGGAAAACCCGCACCACCACGTCCACGTAATGATGATGCTTTCAGTTCGGCGATTACCTGTTCCGGCGTGATCTTCTCGGTCAGGATGCGCTTTAATGACTCATAGCCGCCGCGCTTGACGTAATCCCCCAGATGCCAGTTATCGCCATTGAGCCCTGCCAGGATGAGCGGATTGATGTGACGATCGTGCAGACAGGTCATTTTCTTAACTCCTCGACCAGTGCGTCGACCTTCTCGTTCGACATATGGCTGCACATACGCTTGTTATTCACCAACATAACCGGGGCATCGCCGCAGGCTCCCATGCACTCACCTTCGATCAGCGTGAACTGACCGTCCGCGGTAGTTTCCTTGTAGTCGACACCCAGCTTGCTCTTCAGGTAATGCGCTGCTCTCTCGCCACCGGACAGTGCGCACGGCAGATTAGTACATACGGAAATTTTGTATTTGCCAACCGGCTTGGTGTTGAACATGTTATAAAAGGTAGCAACCTCCTGCACCGCAATTGCAGCCATGCCGATGTAATCGGCGACATCCTGCATCACTTCCGGCGACAGCCACCCCTTCTCGTCCTGTGCAATGGCGAGAGCCGCCATCACTGCAGATTGCCTTTGGTCGGCTGGGAATTTCGCGAGTTCGCGATCAATTTTTTTGTACGCTTCTTGACTTAACAACATATCGTCAGCCATCCGTGCGCGATGTTCTGCGCGGGTTATCGGTCAATCTCACCAAACACGATGTCTTGCGTGCCGATGATCGTTACTGCGTCGGCAATCATATGCCCCTTCGCCATTTCATCCAGCCCTTGCAGATGGGGGAAGCCAGGTGCGCGAATCTTCATGCGATACGGCTTGTTCGCGCCATCCGAAATCAGGTAGATGCCGAACTCCCCCTTCGGATGTTCGACGCCGACATACGCCTCCCCCTCAGGCACATGAAAGCCCTCTGAGAACAGCTTGAAGTGGTGGATCAACTCTTCCATGTTCGACTTCATGCTCACGCGCGACGGCGGCACCACCTTGTGATTATCGCTCATGACGGGACCAGGGTTATTGCGTAGCCATTCGACGCACTGCTTGATGATGCGATTCGACTGACGCATCTCTTCGACACGCACTAGAT
>DASVLY010000352.1:0-3522 GCA_036384635.1 Noviherbaspirillum sp.
TGATTGCGTTTCATACACCCGGCGCGCGCCGCACGCCGCGCTCGATCGCCTCGAACAGGAACTGGGTCGCCAGCGCCAGCAGCGCCGCCGGTATCGCGCCTGCCAGAAGCATGTCGTTGTCGTTCAGCGCCAGACCGGTGGCGATGCGTTCGCCGTAGCCGCCGGCGCCGATGAAAGCGGCAATCGTGGCGGTGCCGACGCTCATGACGGCCGCCGTTTTCATGCCGGCCAAAATCACCGGCAGCGCCAGCGGCAGTTCGATATACAGCAGGCGGTCGCGCGCCGACAGGCCAAGCGCCAGTGCCGCCATGCGCAGCTCCGACGGTACCTGCTCGATGCCGATGCTGGTGTTGCGCACGATCGGCAGCAGCGCGTAGAGAAACAGCGCGATCAGTGCGGGCAGGGTGCCGATGGTTCCCAGCAGCGGGATCAGCATCGCCAGCAAGGCCAGCGACGGCACGGTCTGCAATACGCCCACTGCGGCCATCACCGGCTGGCGAAGGCGCGGCAGACAGGCGGCGAGCACGCCCAGCGGCACACCGAGCGCGGACGCGCACGCGACCGACAGCAGCACCAGCAGCACATGTTCGCGCGTGAGCCGCCACAGATTCGCGTCGAACAGCTTGCTGCGCAAACCGCCAGGCTCGGCTGTCTTGCCTTGCGCATGAGACAGGTATTCCTGCGCGATGGCTGCAAACGGTTTGTGTTCGAGTTCGGCTGCCGCATTCATCGCAATCATGTCGGCTTCGGAAATGCGTCCCTCCAGCCGCTGCAGCGCCTGCCATGCCTGCGGAAAGCGCTGCACCATGTCGAGCCGGTACAACAGCACCGCGTCATAGCGCGGGAAGTAGCCAGCATCGTCGGCCAGCACGCGCAAGCCGTACTGCCTGATCTTCGCATCGGTCGAATAAATGTCGATCACGTCGACCTGGCCTGCGGCCAACGCTTCGTACGCGATGCCGTGATCCAGCCCGACCGGCTGCTGCGGCAGGCGATAGCGCCGCGCCAGCCCCGGCCAGCCGTCGGCACGCCCGAGAAATTCGTGCGACAGGCCCAGCCGCAGATCCGGCCGGTGCGCCAGATCGCTCAGATTCTGCGGTTGCCTGCCGTCGCCGGGGCGCAGCGCCAGGGCATAGGTATTGTTGAAGCCCAGCGGCACCGCTGCTCCCAGGCCCAACGGCGCCAGTGCGCGATTGACCTCTTCCAGCGAGGCCGGGGCAGGGCGCTTGAGAATTTCCAGCGCGATGGTGCCGAGATATTCCGGGTACACGTCGATGCTGCCGGATTTGATCGCCTCGAACACGATTGCGGTATTGCCCAGCCCCGGCCGCTGTTGTACGGCGGCATAGGGCGCGGCGGTCTGGCCGATGATTTCGGCAAGGATGTAGGATTCGGTGAAACGCTTGGAGCCGACCCGCAATACATTGTCCGCCAGCGCGGCGCCTTGTAGCGCCGCCAGCATGATGGCCAACAGATATGTCCGCAAGATCAGCATGATGTTCTCCCGATCATTGCATTATTGACCGTGCCGGCGAACCCGTTCTGAGTATGGCAAAAGGGAGCGCATCCCGGCTACACTGACACCCGGACAAAACTTAAAACAATGCTTATATGAATCTTCGTGTTCCAGCGGCAGCACTTCTGTTACCGGGTTTTCTGGCCTTGCCCTGTCATGCGCAGCAACAACCGTTATGGGAGATCGGCGCCGGCCTTGGCGTGCTGAATGCGCCCGATTATCGTGGCGCCGATGCGCGCAGCACGTATCTGTTGCCGGTGCCTTACCTGGTGTACCGGGGCCGCTTCCTGAAGGCCGACCGCAACGGCGTGCGCGCTGCACTGCTGCAGAGCGACAGGGTGGAAATCAACCTGAGCCTGAATGCCACCGTGCCGGCCAGAAGCAAGAATAATCCGGTACGGCGCGGCATGGCCGACCTGAAGCCCACGGTCGAGTTGGGCCCGACTGCCGACTTCAACCTGTGGATGTCGCCCGGCCAGAAAGAGAAACTCGATTTCCGCGTGCCGCTGCGCGCCGCCATCACGCTGGAGTCTTCTCCGAAACATATCGGCTGGCTGCTGGCGCCGGACTTGAGATTGTCCGTCAGCGATCCGGCAGGATGGTCAGGGTGGCGGTTCGGCGTCGGAGGCGGCCCCTTGTTCAGCGACCGCAGGTACAACAGCTATTTCTATTCCGTCCGTGCTGACGAAGCGAGGGCGGACCGGCCCGCTTATGCCGCTGCCGGCGGCTATGCGGGCACGCAATTTACGGCGACGCTGTCGAAACGTTTTCCCCGTTACTGGGTAGGCGCATTTCTGCGCCAGGATAACGTGGCCGGCGCAGTCTTCGCCGACAGCCCGCTGGTGAAGCAGCGCAACGGGGTATCGGGCGGGATTGCGGTCGCGTGGATATTCGGCACGTCGTCAACACAGGTTGAAATTGGGGAATGAATAATCATTAGAACCCGCGCGGGAATAAGTTGTAAAACTTATTCCCGCGCGGGTTCTTACCACTCAACCTTGTCGAGCTGCTCGAAGATGTCCCGGAAAATCAGCTTCAGGCGCTGCTTTTCCATCACGTTGAATTTTTCGTTCTGCAGCACTTCATCCAGCGTCAGGCGCGCGGTATTCATCTTCTTCAGGTCGGCGCCGAAGGTCTCGGAATTGCGCTCGGAGAGCTTGATGCGTCCTTTGACCTTGCTCGCATGCTCGGTGTAGGTCGGCGACTCGACGAATAACTTGCCCGACGGCGCCTGCAGCAGGCCGAAGTGCTCGTTCTCCCACAGGATGATGGGCGCATTGGTCTTTTGCGCGGTGGCCGCAAAGCCCGACGCCGTGTCGTGCAGGGTGTCGCCGCCGCCGACGATCGAATGAATGTACACGCGCCTGCCGGACTCGCGCAGCAGGTCGAAGCATGCGTTGTCGATCAGATAGGACATCAGCGGCGAAAAGGTATTCGCGCCATTGTCGATCACGCAGTTCCCATCCGCTTCGAGGATATCCATCATCAACGCATCGAAACGCTTGGGCTCGATCGTGCGCGAGGCCGTCATCACCGGGATGTGCTTGACGTTCAACGCCTTGTAGCGCGAGAACGTCGAGTTCTCCTGATCGGTGTCGTAGCAGCGCAGCGCATCGGCTGCCTTGGTTTTTACCCATTGCGCGAGGATGGTCGACACCAGCGTCTTCCCCACGCCGCCTTTGCCCTGCAGGATGAAGTGAATGGTGTTTTGCATCTGCTGGCCGCCGGTCTGCGCAATGGCCGGTTTTGCCGGCGTGGCCGCAACGGGTTCTGCGGAGCGGTCTTTCTCTTCCTCTTGCGGCAAACCCTGATTCTCCGTTCCCTTGGAAGAACCCCACAGTATCGATTTTAAATTTGCTATTTTCATATCAGCGTGGCGCTCCTGTCTGGCAAAGATTGTTGCGGTGCATTCTGGCTGCCCACATTTTACGATGTCAACCCCGGGATGGGGCGGCTGGCATCTTGTTGCATTGCAGCGTCGTGCTATATGCGCACAGTGCGATGGC
>DASVLY010000353.1:0-9052 GCA_036384635.1 Noviherbaspirillum sp.
GCCCGCCACGACCTATGACATTGTTGGCCCGGTATGCGAGTCCGGCGACTGGCTGGCGCGCGGACGGGAACTGGCAATCGAACAGGGAGACCTGCTGGCGATCATGTCCGCCGGCGCATATGGCATGACAATGGCCTCCAACTACAACACACGCGGGCGTGCCGCCGAAGTGATGGTCGACGGCGACAAGGTGCATCTGATTCGCAAGCGGGAAGAGCCGAGCGAGTTGTTCAAGCTTGAATCGATGCTGCCCTGATTCTGTTGTTCACGCCTCGGGATGCGGGGCACTCAACCCACTCAGATAGGCGTTGGCCTCACCTCCCGCTTTTGAACGCGCTGTTGCGCAACGCTCCACCATACACGCAGCAGCAACAGCGCAGCGACAATCAGTCCCAACAGAATAGGCTGCGCGAAATCGTGCTTGCCCGCCTTCATCCACCAGAAATGCAGGATGCCAAGCGGCGCGATCAAGTAAATCGTGCGATGCAACCACTGCCAGCGCTTGCCGCCAAGCCGCTTCACCATTCCATTAGTGCTCGTCGCCGCCAATGGAATCAGCAGTACAAAAGCGGCAAAGCCGACCGTGATGAACGGACGCTTGCCCACATCCTTCAACATTTCGTCCAGATCGAAGAAGTGGTCGAACCACAGGAAGGTCGTGAAATGCAGCGCCGCATAAAAGAAGGCGAACAAGCCAAGCATGCGGCGCAGCTTGATCAGCCAGTTCCATTTGGACAAACGCCTCAGCGGCGTGACGGCCAGCGTAAAGCAGAGGAAGTACAACGTCCAGTCACCAGTATTACGTGTGATGAATTCGATCGGATTCGCCCCCAGCCGATCAGTGAATGCGAATACAACCAGGCGCGCGAACGGAAGCAGCGCTGCCGCAAACAGCACGGCCTTGAGTCGCAAGAATTGGCTTGATGTCGGATTGAACATGGATGCACCGCCTAAAAGAATTTCTTCAAATCCATGCTGGAATACAGCGATGCAACATCGCTGTAGCCGTTGAACATCAACGTCTTGCGCTTCTTCGCAAAGAAGCCGTCTTCGCCGATGCGCCTCTCGGTCGCCTGCGACCAGCGCGGGTGGTCGACCTCCGGATTCACATTCGCATAGAAGCCATATTCCTGCGGCGCCACCGTATTCCATGCGGTCTTCGGTTGATCCTTGGTGAAGCGAATCCTGACGATCGATTTCGCCGATTTGAAACCATATTTCCATGGCACCACGACACGTACCGGCGCGCCGTTCTGATTCGGCAGCACTTCGCCGTACATGCCGAGCGTAAGCAATGCAAGCGGATGATTCGCCTCATCGAGCCGCAAGCCTTCGACGTACGGCCATTGCAACACCGGGCTGCTCACACCAGGCATCTGCTTCTTGTCCGCCAGCGAAATGAATTCGATGTATTTCGCATTGCCGGTCGGCTCGACCTTTCTGATCAGGTTCGACAGCGAATAGCCGATCCATGGAATCACCATCGACCAGCCCTCGACACAGCGCAGGCGGTAGAGGCGCTCCTCCAGCGGCGCCAGTTTCATTAGCGCATCCAGATCGAGCGTCACCGGTTTTCTGACCTCCCCCTCGATCACGATCATCCACGGCCTGGTCTTGAGCGTGCCGGCGTAACGTGCCGGATCGGTTTTATCGGTGCCGAATTCGTAAAAATTATTGTAGGTGGTCGCGTCCTTGTAGGCAGTGGGCTTGTCCATCACCCTATATGTGGGATTTGGCGCGCCCCCCAGTTTCTGGGGGCCAGATTGCGCAAAGGCTTCGCGCGCGAGCATTTGCGTCAATGCGCCGCCGGCGATCGATCCGAGCGCGAGCTGCTTGATGAAACTGCGACGCGACTCGAAAACCTCACGCGGTGTAATTTCGGACGAGAACGGAAGGTCAATGCTGTTCGGATTGCGTTTGATTAACATGGCGGCTCCATCGTTGGTCCAAAGATAAGCATCGGTCGCCCAAACCGCCATAACCTTACACCCATTTCAGGAGCAGCAAAGTCAACCTGTCATCGGGCGGCTATGGCTTGGCGACATGCCAGACATTCATTACGCCATCCCCCTTCTTGTCACCCGGCTTCTGGTCGCTGGCCCACATATACAAAGGTTTTCCCTTGTAAGCCCATTGCTTCCTGCCATCGTCGCGCGTGACGATACTGTAGTCGCCACTGACCTTGTCACTGTCCTGCGCCAGCAAAGGCGGCCAGCTTGTTGCACAGCGGCCGGTGCAGACGCTCTTGCCGCTCCCTGCGACGTCATTGTCATAAGTGTAGAGCGTCATGCCGGCGGGGGTAGTAAGCATGCCTGCCGTCATTTTGGCCGGTGCCGCAGCCGATACGATACCGGCATATCCAGCCAAAATGGCCATTACCGCTGGCGCGGTCAACGCATAAAAGGTTTTCATGGAATCCTCGCTAAGCAGGTTGATCGGAAGTGCCGGTCACGGCACAACAGGTAGATCACCGCAAGCGAGGATTTATTCCATCAGGCTGAGATTTTGTTAAAGCTGCCCGTAAGAATGCAAACCGGACAGGAACATGTTAACGCCAAGGAAAGCAAACGTGGTGACCAGCAAGCCGACCAACGCCCACCAGGCAGCGATCCGGCCACGCAAGCCTTTCATCAGACGCATATGCAGCCATGCTGCGTAGTTCAGCCAGACAATCAGCGCCCATGTTTCCTTCGGATCCCACGACCAGTAACCGCCCCACGCTTCCGCCGCCCACAAAGCACCGAGAATGGTTGCGATCGTGAAAAAAGCGAAGCCAACCGCAATTGCCTTGTACATCACGTCATCGAGCACTTCGAGCGACGGCAGACGGTCAGCCAGCAAACCGCTCGATTTGAGCAGATAGGCGGCCGATACCATTGCCGCCAGGGAGAACGTGCCGTAGCCAATGAAATTTGCCGGAACATGAATCTTCATCCACCAGCTCTGCAGCGCTGGCACCAGCGGTTGAATCTCGGAGGCTTCGCGGCTGATCGTATACCAAAGCAGGAATCCGACCGCAGCGGAAATGACCAGCAGCACGAACGGGCCAAGCTGGCGTGTTGCATAGTGCTGCTCGTAATACAGATAGAACAGCGCGGTGATCATGCAGAACAGGATGAATACTTCATACAGGTTCGAGATCGGAATATGGCCGATGTCGGCACCTACCAGATAGGACTCATACCAGCGCGCAAGCATGCCGGTAAAGCCCATGACGACTGCGGCCCAGCACAGCTTGCTGCCGATCGATCCGCCGAAGTCAGAGCGGGTGACGAGCCCCCCCCAATAAAACAGTGTCGACAGGAAAAACAAGGTGCTCATCCACAGAATGGCGGACTGGCTCGACAATGCGTACTTGAGCAGGAATCTCTTGTTCGCCGCATCGAGCACGCCGCCGTACAGCGCAATCGACGACAACGCGAGCACAACCAAGAGCGCAATCAGCCAGCGCACCGATTTCCATTGCCAGCCCAGCCACGCGAAAACCGGCGCCGCCAGCACCAGGATCGTTTTTTCATAGTAGTCCATGTAAGCGCCGAAGCGATTGAGCGCAAACAGCGCGCCGGCAACGAGCGCGGCCGCATACAGCCAGTCGACGACAGACAGGCGCTTGAAAAAGCCGGGTGGCGGGGAATAGGTTTGCGATTGGGTCAATTCCATCATGTTCCTCGTGCTGTTTCTACGCAGGTTTTACAGATTACGCTTATTGCACCAACTGTGCTTTCAGCGTTTCAAATTCGCGTTCGAAGTCGAGCGTCTTGCGCTGCGTGCTCATTGCCATGAGCGCATGCGAAGCGCCGGCGGCATCGGATTTGAGCCAGATCCACAAGCGGCGCTCACGGATATAGAGCATCGAGAACACACCGAGCGTCAGCAACAGGCAGCCGAGATAGACGACCTTCTTGCCCGGCGAGCGCGTGACCTGCAGCACCGACGCTTTGACTTCATCGAATTCCTTCAGTTGCAGATAGACCGGCGCGCCATAGAAGAACGCATCCGAGAAGGCATTCGTCGCAAGCTGCAAAAAGCGCCCATGCTTTTCATCGGCGGCGACCGGCTTCAAACCGTCCTTCTCGCGTGCGACTTGCCACAATTCCCACAGGCTGCCGTTCAAGATCTTCATGAAAATACCGGCCGCTTTTTCCTGCTCGGCGGGCGGCAGCTTTTCAAGGAACTGCGAGACCGCCAGATAGCCCGCCGCTTTTTCATTGCCGGCAAAAATCGCAAGCCCTCGTGCTGCGGACTTCTGCAGTTGTTCGTGCAAATTTGCCGCATCGTTCCTGGCATCGGGCAGCGCATGCTGCGCGTAACGCTGCGCAGCTTGTTCGCGCAGAGCAGGATTGAACAGCGCAGCGCGCACACGCATCCACTCTTGCACACTGTCGTTGTCATCGGCTGGAATGTGCAGATAGCGGAAAGGCTCGCTTTGCGATTCGCGCATGCCGGTCAGGAAAACATACGCACCGTCGACCAGCACCGACTGCATATAGTTGTGGTATTCGCGTGCCTGGCCGGTCTTGTCGCGCAGTTTGTACTGCACGCTAGGGCCGACGTTTTTCAGGTCTTTGCCGTTCGCGTTTTTCGCCCCCGAGCCAAGCCGCTTGTTCAGGCCGGCAGCGAATTTTTCATTAAAACTTTTGTTCGCATCGACCGCACGCACATCCTGACCGCTCTGCGCCATGTTTTCGACATTGAAGGGACGAAAACCCGACCATTCGATGGTGTAGTCAACGTCCCCGCCTTGACCAAGCGGTGTCGAGCCGCCGACTTCCCCTGTCAACATACCCGCATTGTTCTGCGCTCCGACCATCGGGTAAGCAGTCAGCTTCAGCTTGCTGCCGCCATCGTCGAAGCTCGACTGATAAACTGCGATGCCCTTGTAGATCAGGGGTTCGTTGACCTTGATCGTTGCCGGAAAGGTCTTGCCGGTTTCGTTGTCGCGCACCACCACCTCGCTTGCGAACAGCTTGGGCATACCGGTCGAATAATGTTCGATGATGAATTTTTTCAGGTGGATGGTAAATGGCAACTCCTGTACCAGGATGCCGTTTTGCTGCGGAATGATCGCAGTGCCGGTGGTAGCGCCTTCCGGGATGAAAGTATTGCCGCGAAACGTAGGATTGCCGACACCAAGACGATGCTGTGCGGGGATGTCCGCGATCAGGCCAGCGCCTGCAAACGGCGCCTTGCCGCCAAACCATTCCTGGAAGCGTATCGGAAGATCGGAATCGAGCAAGCCGCCGATGCAGATGATCACGATCGCGCTGTGCGCAAAAATATAGCCCCACTTGGTGCCCGCACCGCGTTTAGCGGCGATCAGTGCCGCGTCATCCTTCTCAATGACCTTGACCTTGTAGCCATCCGCCGCCACGCGCTCGGCCAGTTGTTTCGCCAAAGCGGGCCTCGGCACGGTCGAAGTCCATTCCGCCTTGTGATGAAAATTGCGCAGCGACTGCTCACGCACATTCTCGCGCCAGCTGCGCATGTCCATCATCATCTTGGGTGCATTGCGCACGACGCACAACGACGTCGACAGCACGAGGAAGCCCATGATCAGCAGGAACCACCATGCCGAGTACACCGCGTACAACCCGAGCTTGTTGAACACCTCGAACCAGAACGGACCGAACTGATTCACATAGTTCGGCATCGGCTCGTTCTGCTTCAGCACGGTGCCGATTACCGAGGCAATCGCAATCAGCGTCAAGAGGCTGATCGCAAAACGCATTGACGAGATCAGCTCGACCGCTTCGGCCAGCCAGCGGCGCTCGGTCTTCAGTTGCAACCCTGAGGTGGTCACGCTCATGTATATGGTCTTCAAAACGAAGTTTCAGTGGAGGCTAACTTGCGTAGCAAGTTAAGCAGCATTAGCTGCGGCCGAAGCTAAAAAGCAAAGGGGGCAGCCTCAGCCACCCCCTCCATTATTCCTGTTGCGCAATTTTTGATTACTTCAAGCCAGCGACATAGTCTGCCACAGCCTGGATTTCATCGTCGGACATGCGCTTTGCAATTGTCGTCATCTGTGGGCTGTTCTTGCGCGCGCCGGAGCGGAAGGTTGTCAATTGCGCACTGGTGTAATCCTGATGCTGGCCAGCAAGACGCGGAAACTGAGCAGGGATGCCGTCGCCGCTGGGACCGTGGCAGCCGGCACAAGCCGGGACGCTCTTGTCGACAATGCCGGCACGGAAGATCTTCTTACCGAATTCGACCGTATCCTTGTTCTTCGCGGCCCCCTGCTTCGGCGTCTGCTTGTCGAGGAAGGCGGCAAGGTTCTTGATATCGTCGTCGGTCAGGCTCTTCGCAATCGTACTCATCACCGGATTATTGCGCTGCGGGGTCTTGAAGTCGGCGAGCTGCTTGGCGATATACGCCTCATGCTGGCCGGCCAACTTCGGGTTTTGCACGATGGTCGAGTTGCCTGCCGCACCATGACAGGAAACGCAAGCCGGAATATTGCGGATGCTATCGCCATTGGTGTAGAGTGCTTCGCCCTTGGCTGGATCAGCCTTCGGCGCCTTTTTCTCTTCTGCTGCATACGCGATGGACGAAACAGCCAACATCGCGACGAACAAGGATTTCACAAACAGTAGCAACGCACGGTTCATTCAAACACCCTGAGCTTAGTATTAAAGTTCTGGTCTTAACAGCGCCCTGTATCCTGCGCGGCCCCGCTTTTGCGGCGCAACAAGACAACAACCCGTTATTGTACAATAGCTTTCACGCACTTTCGCCCCTTTCTGCACTTCTCCCGCTTATGTCCCTACTTTGGCAAGCCCGCTTCTTCACCACGGTGAACCATCTCCGCGATCTGCCAAAGACAGACGTCCCCGAAATCGCGTTTGCCGGTCGATCCAATGCCGGCAAATCGACTGCGATCAACATTCTGTGCAATCAGAAAAAGCTCGCATTTGCATCAAAAACACCGGGACGAACACAGCACATCAATTATTTTTCGATTGGTGGTGCGCATGTCGGCCAGCACCGCAAAGACCCGACCATCGTCGAGGAAATCCGCGCGCTGCTCGTGGATTTGCCGGGTTACGGCTATGCGGAAGTACCAGAAGAAGCGAAACACTACTGGAACCGCCTGCTCGGCACTTATATCCAGACACGTGAACAGTTGGCCGGCTTGATATTGATCATGGATGCGCGCCGCCCATTCACCGAACTCGACGTACAAATGCTTGAATGGTTCGCGCCGACCGGCAAGCCGGTCCACTGTCTGCTAACCAAGGCCGACAAGCTCAACCGCAACGAATCGACCAATGCGTTGCGCCTTGCCCATACAGTATTGAATAGCTATGTTGATGAGCAAGGCCAAGCGTTTCCCTTTACCGTGCAGCTCTTTTCCGCATTAAAACGGACCGGAATCGAGGAAGCCAATCAACGAATTATTGATTTATTGCACTTGTCAGCCGATGCGCAGGCAACGGAAGATGATGCCAATCATTCATCAGCCTCCACTCCGGGCAAAAAAAACCCTGGAGAAAGGGGAAAATCTCCAGGGCAGTAACGCCTTATCGCTAATGCCACGATAGGCCCCGCTCAGGGAGGAGAAGCGGGAGGTGAGTGATCACCTATTCATAAGATAGGTCACGGAAGGAAAAGTTTCAGCGTTTTTTTAAAAAGTTTAGCCCCCGTTTTCTTTATCGAAAAATCATCATGTCGTACTCCCTGCCTGCCTGCCAGTTTCCCGCCATTCGTATGCGCCGTATGCGCAAGGACGCTTTTTCACGTGCACTGATGCGGGAGCATGTACTTAGTTGCACCGATCTGATCTATCCGGTATTCATTCTGGACGGCACGAATCAGCGCGAAAAAGTCGCGTCCATGCCCGGCGTGGAGCGGCTGTCCGTCGATTTGCTGTTCGCCGTTGCGGAAGATTGCGTTGCACTCGGCATCCCGGTGATGGCACTGTTTCCAGTAATCGACCCATCATTGAAAACGCCGAACGGCATCGAAGCAGTTAATCCGGAAGGTCTGGTGCCGCGCGCGGTGCGCGAACTGAAACAGCGCTTCCCGGAACTGGGTATCCTCACCGATGTCGCACTCGACCCTTACACCAGTCACGGCCAGGACGGTGTGATCAATGCCAACGGCTATGTGCTCAACGACGAAACCACTGCACTCCTGACCAAACAGGCGCTGGCGCAGGCAGAAGCCGGGGTCGACATCGTCGCACCATCCGACATGATGGATGGCCGCATTGGCGCCATTCGCGCGGTGCTCGAAGCGCACCACTACATCCACACGCGGATCATGGCGTATTCCGCCAAATATGCATCTGCATTCTACGGCCCGTTCCGTGATGCAGTCGGCTCGGCGGCCAATCTGGGCAAAGGAGATAAATGCACTTATCAGATGGACCCGGCCAACAGCAATGAAGCCTTGCGCGAAGTCGCACTCGATATCGCCGAAGGCGCGGATATGGTGATGGTCAAACCCGGCATGCCGTATCTCGACATCGTGCGGCGCGTGAAAGACGAGTTCAAGGTGCCGACATTTGCCTACCAGGTCAGCGGTGAATACGCGATGATCAAGGCGGCTGCGCAAAACGGCTGGCTCGATCACGACAAGACGATGATGGAAGCCATGCTGTCGTTCAAGCGCGCTGGAGCCGATGGTGTACTCACCTATTTCGCGCGCGATATTGCGCGCCGTCTGAAACTCGGCTGATTCAAACTGTTTTTTGCAAACCGGTCAAACGAACAAAAAACACTCATCAGAGAGCGCTTTTCGATTTGCCCGCTCATCTGTCACAGATTCGGCTGCGGAGTAATGCGCAGGTACGGACGCGGCGCCGTATATCCTTTCGGATATTTCTGCTTGATCAGTTCTTCATCTTGTACTGACAGCGGGATAATCACATCTTCACCCTGATGCCAGTTGCCCGGTGTCGCCACGGTGCAACTGTCCGTCAACTGCAGCGCATTGATCACGCGCAGCACCTCGTCAAAATTACGCCCAGTACTCATCGGATAAGTGATCATCAAGCGCACCTTCTTTTTCGGATCGATCACGAACAACGAACGCACCGTAGCAGTTTCCGACT
>DASVLY010000354.1:0-4142 GCA_036384635.1 Noviherbaspirillum sp.
ATGCGCTCGGTACGCTGAATTTCGATTTTGGCACGGAAGCCCGGCGCGATTCATTTACCCAGGCAATGCCGGATGCCGGCAACAATCCGAATGTTCCACAAATGATGGTGGACTATCTGCTGGAAAATCCCTATGAGGCGCAATCGCTGATCTGGACTCTCAACCTGGATGTAACGCCTATCTATGCGATTGTGCCCGACGGCGCATATTCGAATATTGCCTACGACCGCTTGATAAGCGCTCTGCAAGGAAAAATCGCCGGCACCGTCGAAATGATGTCCGTGCCAGGCGTCATTACCGGCAGCGTCAGGCTCATGTCGGGACAGGTGGTGCCGACCATCAGTCCGTCGCTGCGCGGTATCTATAGCTGGGCGGTTTCCTCGATGATCGAAAGCGTATTGGGCACTCGTCCCGAGACGAATGCGGAGCTCCAGGAAAAATACGATATCGAGTCTGCGGGCCTGCGCAGTTTCCTCAGCCGCATCTATTACGACCTTAGAAACCTGGGTATTACCCCTGCCGATCGCGCATTGAACTATTCCGCAACCAATGCTTTCCAGGTTGCGCAGGTCATAGAAAGCGCGACCAATGGCAGATTGGAACTGGACACCGTGAACGTAAAAAAAAGTCCGATTTGCCGCCCCGATTCAGAATGTTACGACGTCGAATTAAAGTTTTTCAATCCGCTCAACACCAATATCGCCAACAAGATCTACCGCTTCACGGTCGATGTCAGCGACATTATTCCGGTGACCGTCGGCGAAGTGCGTGCGTGGTCGATGCGCTAGAAATTTTCCCGACACAGAGCCTGCGCAGTCCGCTTTCTTTCTGACCTCGACCGGTAGAGAGAGAACTGCGCGGCCGTGGCAGTAGTGAGCTTCGATTGTCCAGGTGTGCCGATTCATCTTAATGATGCCGATGAGATGAACCGGTGCGCCGCAACAAGCGGTCGTGCGCGGAAAACGATCGTTTAGGGCCTGCGCAGGAATAAGTTGCACAATTTTGCTGTCCATAGCCGGCGCGCTGCTGCGTTGCACGCCGCTTGCAGTGCTCGCGCTGCGGCGCGTCGTACGCCTTGCATCGCATCCGGCTATGGCCGCCAAATTGCACAACTTATTCCTGCGCAGGCCCTTACCGCACCCACCCTGGGTGCATCTTCCAATTGCCGTGTCCCGCAGCGGCCATTTATGAAAGATACGTGAAATGAAAAACCTTCCGAAGCAATCCCGTCCGGTTCAACGTTCTGTCAGCGTCGCGAATACAAATAGCGGTGTAAAGGCATCTGGATCTCCGGCATGCGACCTCTGTCTGTTCGCATGCAATAAATTGTCCGGCTGGAAAAAGAGTTTGTGCGTTGCGGCCTGCAATGCCGGCGTTTGCGGTTAATTGAAATAACGCCTGAACGTCTGCCTTGCTGCAAGAAGCGATGAGATATTCATCGCTTTCTTACTCATCGTTTTTACACACCTGTTATTGCGATTACCGGATAACTGAAATACATAAGGAGCATCAAATGGGAATCAAAACAACCGATTGTCCTGTACAGATTCAGATCTGGGTGGACGATAATGCGGTTCAAACAGGAAGCACTGCCGGCGTGTACCTGGTAGACAATCGCGTGGCCTCCGGCAGCGAGGCTGAGGGCACGTCGAGCCTATCGACTGCCTCCTCACTCAACAGCAATATTTGCTGGCAAGTTTTTCTGATCAATTCGCAATCCACTGCGAATGCATCGATCCAGTCCATTGGAAATTCGCAGGCATGGGGTTTTAGCGGCCAACCCGAGAGAGCTCCCGACAATTCCCTTGCATTTACCGGTACGGCGCAGAATGCGGGCACGTTCACCTATCCGTTAAGCATCAACCTCCAGGTGGCGGGTGGATCCGGCACGACGATTAATCTGACGCCCAGCGTAGTTGTGTCTGCGTCGTAGCCAGTCAATATCCGTCATTACTCAAGGAGCCAGAAACATGAATAAATCAATCGAAAAGAGCGGCGCCCAGGTCAGGGTGGTCAACCCGCGCGCGCACTACTATACGCAATCAGCCATCACGATTGCCGTTGACACCGCGTACGTCATTCAGAACGGTGGAGGAAACATTAGCAACGGCATTTACATGTTAGATAACCGGAGCACGAACGGCAGCACGAGCGAGGGGACGATGGAGTTGCACTCCGTCGTCAACCTTGAAGATTTGATCGGCTTCCTCGTGGTTCCGATCAACCCGAACTCCAATGACACGGTGGCCATCACCGGGATCCAGGTTTCGGATGGCAGCGTGTTTGGCAGCACGGGTTACCCGTTTCAGGTGTCCAAGGATGGGAGCTACTGGATAGGGCAAGCGATCAACAGTAACACGCAGCTAACCACCTATCAAATTCAAATCAAGGTGACTACCGGCGGCCCGCGTCCCAGCATATTTTATGTCTCTTGGGATCCGTTCATCGCAACCAATTAATACGGCCGCATATTGCATCGCAGAAGGTACTCGGCAGCATTTCCACCCAATGGTCCGTCACAGCTCGATTTGCGGGTTATGCCGAGCTGATCGGAGGCGATTGCAAGGCGCAAACTACAGCGATAGCGCGTGCTATCGCGAGGTTTTGCAACGCCGCAATCGCCTTCGAGCGACCGGCCAAACCGAAATTTGAAGGTAGTCGGACCACTAGGGCCTGTGCAACTTATTCCTGCGCAGGCCCCTACCTCCGCCTCGCGCTTGGTCCACTTTTCCCACCCGTTGCCGAAATTGCTCGGACCGGCCCTTTATCCTCTTGTTTTCTATTCCCTCTTGCTGTTCATGCTCGGATAAAAATTTTGCAGCGCGGCAAAACCCATTGAGGTTTTTCCAAAAAACACACATAAATCCGGATACCCGCAAAATGAACCATCAGCCGCGTTCCCGCCTCCAATTTTCCGAGTCAAGGACAAAAATTGGACACCCCCGACCTTTCCAGACTGAAGATCGACCGCGGAGCCGCCACGTCCCGCAGCAGCACACTGCCACTGCGGCGCAGGCGCTGGACCAGGATAGCGATCGCAGTCATCATTGCCGCCGTCCTTGCGATTGCCGCAGCCAGCCGCTTCGGCAGCGGCACCAGTGTGGAGACGGCGACCGTCGCGCTGGCCTACTCTTCGCAGAACTACACGCTGCTCAATGCCACCGGCTACGTAGCCGCGCAGCGCAAGGCCGCGTTGTCGTCGAAGGCGAGCGGCCGGCTGGAATGGCTGGGGGTGCTCGAAGGCAGCCATGTGAAGAAAGACGATCTGGTTGCCCGCCTCGAAAACCGCGATGTCGCGGCCAGCCTTGGTCAGGCCACGGCCAACGTCAAGGTCGCGCAGGCCAACCAGCAACAGGGAATGCGGAATTGCGCGACGCCGGACGGGCGTTGAGACGCTCGCAAGAACTGCTGCGGCAGAACTACATTTCCGCCGCCGCCCATGACGCGGCGGTGGCGCGCGACAACAAGGCAAAGGCCGCCATCGCCGGTCTGCAGGCCGCGATCGCGGCAGCCGAGGCGACCCAGCAGGCCGCGCAAGTCGCACTCGACCAGACGCTGATCCGCGCGCCCTTTGACGGCGTAGTCCTGACCAAGAACGCCAATGTCGGCGACAACATCACCCCCTTCTCTTCCGCCACCGACAGCAAGGGTGCGGTCGTCACCATTGCCGACATGGACACGCTGGAAGTGGAAGCCGATGTGGCCGAATCGAATCTGGCAAAGATCCGCGTCGGCCAGGCATGCGAAATCCAGCTCGATGCCTTTCCCGATCTGCGGCTGGCGGGCGTCGTATCGCGCATGGTGCCGACGGTCGACCGCTCCAAGGCGACGCTGCTGGTGAAGGTGCGTTTCGTCGAACACGATCCGCGCATCCTGCCGGACATGAGTGCAAAGGTCGCATTCCTGTCGCAGCCGGTGCCGCCGCAGGAAAAGAAACCGGTGACGGCGGTGCAAGCCGCTGCGGTCACGGAGCGCAACGGCAAGAAAGTGGTGTTTGTCGTCAACGACGACAAGGCACAACAGACTGCAGTGACGGTCGGCCGGAAGATCGGCGAACTGCTGGAAGTAAAGGGCATCAAGGCCGGCGACAAGGTGGCGTTGAATCCGGGCGAAAAATTGAGAGACGGCAGCACCATCACTCT
>DASVLY010000355.1:0-3212 GCA_036384635.1 Noviherbaspirillum sp.
GATTATTTGTCGCAGAACTTCCTCGCATTTTTCCGGCGCGATTACAAGCGCGTGGCAGAAGCGCATATCGAATCCGGCTGGGCGCCGCGGGAGACCCGTGTCGACGAACTGGAATCTGCGGTGCGCGCCTGCTGCGAACCGATTTTCGACAGGCCGCTGCGCGACATTTCGTTCGGCCAGGTGCTGCTGCGCCTGTTCCAGACTTCGCGCCGCTTCAATGTCGAAGTACAGCCGCAACTGGTGTTGTTGCAAAAGACCTTGCTGAATATCGAAGGGCTGGGCCGGCAGCTCGATCCCGATCTCGACCTTTGGAAAACCGCGAAACCCTACCTGGAAAATTGGATGCAAGAGCAGATCGGCTGGCGCGGGCTGGTTGCGCGTTTCAAGGAGGAGGCACCGCACTACAACAAGCTGATTCCGCAATTGCCGCGGCTGATCCATCAGGTGCTGACTGCGCAGGTGGAGCCGCCGCAGCAACGCAACAGCGAGTTGTTGAAACAATTGGTCGCCGAGCAGCGGCGCACCAACAGGCTGCTCGGCTTTGCCGTCTGTTTCGGCGGCGGGCTGACGGTCGGTTTTGTCGTCGCGCAGGTGCTGATACGGTGGTATCACATCCAGTGGTGGTGACATGCCCACGTTGCCGAAGGGGCTCGGTATTGGACGCCCGGAATTCGGGACATTTGCTGGAACCGTATTTTGAATTGATCAACTTATTCCTGCGCGGGGCCTAAGCGGCTCGTTCCGGTGTTTGTCGGCAAAAGGAACGTTGGCAAGTTTGGCGAAAAAGTCAGTGAAAAACAAAGCAGCCAGGCCGTCGAACTTTTATAATGGCCCGGTTTTTTATTTGGCCGGTATTTGGCGCGGAGCAAGTTTTCATGAATCTCACATTGGTTTCTTTCGTCGTGCTGTATTTGCTTGGTACGCTCGCCCTCGGCGTTTGGGCGGGTACGCGCATCAAGAGCACCAACGACTTTGCCATTGCCGGCCGCAGCCTGCCGCTGATCATGGTGGTGACCACCACCTTCGCGACCTGGTTCGGCGCCGAAACCGTCATGGGCATTCCGGCCAGGTTCGTGCAGGGAGGCTTGAACGCCATCGTCGAGGATCCGTTCGGTGCCGGCACCTGCCTGATTCTCGTCGGCCTGTTCTTCGCCACCAAGCTCTACAAGCTGAATCTCCTGACCATCGGCGATTTCTACCGTGAACGCTACGGCAAGGGCGTGGAAGTGTTCTGCTCTGCCGCGATCATCCTCTCCTATCTCGGCTGGGTGGCGGCGCAGATCACCGCGCTCGGGCTGGTGTTCTCCGTGCTGACCAACGGTGCCATGTCGGAAACGGCTGGCATGATCGTCGGGACGCTGGCGGTGCTGATTTACGTCGTGATCGGCGGTTTCCTCGCCGTGGCCTGGACCGATTTCATCCAGATGATCGTGCTCGTGGTCGGTCTTTCCATCATCGCCTTCTTCTCTGCGGGCCTGGCCGGTGGTGCCGACAAGGTGTTCGCGATGGCGAACCAAAACAACTTGTGGAATTTCCTGCCGCAGCCGACCTTTACCGATTTGGCGGCCTTCGTCGGCGCAGGCTTGACGATGCTGCTCGGCAGCATACCGCAACAAGACGTGTTCCAGCGCGTCATGTCGGCCAAGGATTCCAGGACTGCACGCAATGGCGCTGTCATCGGAGGTGCCAGTTACATCCTGTTCGCCTTCGTGCCGATGTTCATCGTTGCCTGCGCCGTCATCGTGATGGGATCGAGCGCAATGGATATGGCCAAGAACGATTACCAGCGCCTGCTGCCCACCTTCGTCCTGACCAAGATGCCGCTCGTGATGCAGATTTTCTTCTTCGGCGCGCTGCTCTCGGCAATCAAGAGCACGTCGTCGGCTACGCTGCTGGCGCCGTCGACGAGCTTCGTCGAGAACATCCTCAAGAACCTGCGTCCGCATATGAGCGACCGCCAGCAACTGTTCGCGATGCGCACCACGATCGTTGCGTTCGCTTCGCTGGTGCTGGCCTATGCCATCGCCATGAAGGGCACCTCGATTTACGAACTGGTGTCGGCAGCCTACCAGGTGACGCTGGTCGGCGCCTTCGTGCCGCTGGTCATGGGCTTGTACTGGAAACGTTCGACCACGCAGGGTGCCATCGTGTCGCTGACCGCCGGCGTCTCGATCTGGATCCTGTTTTTCCCGCAGGTGAGCGGCCTGGGCGAGCAGTTTCCGCAGCAACTTGCGGGGTTGATCGCCGCATTCGTTGGCATGATTGCAGGATCGCTCCTGCCGCAAGTGCTAAAGAATCGTCATGAGCCTCGGACTTCCTCCGTCGAGAAGGGCGCGCACGCCTGACCCGCGTATGCGGATCAGGTGCATGTCGTTGCCTGTTTCCGCAAGGGGGGCAATTGCCGTTCCCGGTTTCAACGTGAGCGCAACCGGCGCGGCAATATTGGTGCGCCTTGGCATCTTATGTCACCTCTTGGATAGAACTGGAAGTAAAGCAAGCAGCTACTTGCTGCGCTTGGCCATCGTGCCGATTCCAGCAGTTTTCCCGAAGTCGCCTGAAAGACCTTTATAATTCAGAGCTTTGTACGATTTTTGCAGGAGGGTTCAATGCCGATTTATGCTTATCGCTGTGAGTCATGCGGTTTTGCCAAGGATGTGCTGCAGAAAGTGTCCGATGCGCCGCTGACCGACTGCCCGGAATGCGGCAAGTCGAGTTTCAGAAAGCAATTGACCGCTGCCGGTTTCCAATTGAAGGGGACCGGCTGGTATGTAACCGATTTCCGCAACAACGGTTCGACAGGCGCTTCCACGCCCGCAGCAGCCTCGTCGGAGCCGGCATCGTGCCCGTCCGGCGCCTGCTCGAGCCCATCGACCTGCGCGCCAGACACAACTGCGTGAGCGCGGAAAATAAGGCAGCACAACAGGGCGTCGCCTGATGCGACGCCGAAAGACAAGACACGATGCGTAAATATTTCGTCACTGGCCTCCTGATCCTGGTCCCGCTCGCAATTACCTTGTGGGTGCTCAACCTCATCATCGGCACGATGGACCAGTCGCTGTTGTTGTTGCCTGAAAAATGGCGGCCGGGTGCCTTGATCGGCTTCCATGTTCCGGGCCTCGGCGCGGTGATGACGCTGCTGTTTGTGTTCCTGACCGGCCTGTTGACACGCAACTTCATTGGCAAACAGGTGATCTACTGGTGGGAAAAGCTGC
>DASVLY010000356.1:0-5065 GCA_036384635.1 Noviherbaspirillum sp.
CGCATAGTGATCGCCTGAGAAGACCGGCTGGCGCAGGGTGCGTTCCAGTTCTTTCGCCCGTTGATACTCGGCCTCGGCGGCATTGCGCTCGCGCTCCAGCGCGGCAATGCGGTCGCGCTGTTGCTTCAACGCCGATTGAAGTTCAATCACTTCCCGGGCCAATGCATCATCGGCCAGTCCCGGTGTGCGCTGCGCGCGCGCCATCAGTTCTTCCGCGGAGTACGATTGCAGCGATACGGCGACAGTAGACCGTGCCTGCCGATAGCGGACATCGCTCTTGCCGGCGTAAGGAGCAAGTTGGGTATGGAGCTCTTTGGCGCGCTGCTTTTCGGTCTTGACCTCCTCCTTTAAACGCGCCAGCTCGGCATTCAGCACATCCAGACCGGCGGATGCCTCCGCCGTGGACGCGGTTGCGGCCAGCGTCTCGCGGAGGGATTGCAGGTGTTGTTGATCAAGGCCTTCCGCGCGGACCAACTCTTCCTGCATCGCCAATAACGTCAGCTCATTGCGGCGGTTCGTGTGATAGTTGCATAGCCTCGCGATCCACGCATCGAGATGCCGCACGATGCCCGAACGTTTGTACGCCTCCGTGCCGTAATGGGCCGCAACCAGGTAAGCATATCGTGCATCTTGCCGGTATCCCGCCAGCTTGCGCGCACATTCTTCCTGTAGTTCGCGCATGTGGGAAGCTCTCGCGCGCTGATGTTCCTTTTCCTCTTCGTACTGCGCCAGCGTCCGATTGAATTCGGCATGCCCGGCCAAGGAATCGGCCGCCTGCTTCCTGGCTTTGCGAATGACGGCTTGGCGGGCGTCGATTTTTTCGAGTAATCCGGAAATGGATTTTTCAACCTCTCCCAGTTGGCAGCGCAGCGCGCTTTCCTCTTTGTCCCGAAGTTGCAGCACTTGGCGCTCTTCCTGCTCCAGGCTGTGGATTTGCTCCAGTTGCAGGCCCGCCACCTCGGAGAGCTTGACGGCGATTCGCTGTTCCAGGCGCAACTCCTGCGCGGCTGCTTCCGAAAGGCGATGTTCGATCGTCCGCAGCTTCTGTTCATAACTGCGTGCATTGTCGTTGACAGACGCCCCCAGCATGAATGCGGAGAACATTGCTTACCACTCCAGGATCATGTCTGGTTGAGCGGAAAACGCACGAGTGAATTGAGGTGTCAGAGAATTCGCAGGCTTTTTGCCAAGCATCCGATTGTCCACATGGCCATCTTCCATCTTGTCCTCCTTGACGCTCTCATAGACATCCTTGCTGACTCGAACGCCGAACAGGGTGGCCTGTTTTTTCGCTCCGGATTCGACACTCGTGACAGGCACCGGAACGACCTTGCCGGAGGGGTCTACCGCTTCGGCGATCAGGTACCAGGACTTGCCGCCGCTCGCGCTATAGTTCCGCTCGACGCCGGACTTGGCACCGGCCCGGTCGACAACATTGAATGTGAGCGGCGTTTCGGCATAGGCGAGCGTGGATTTCAGTCCTGCAAGGGATTCCTTTGCACGTGCGGTATCGCGCTCGCGCACCGCCGCGTTCGCCGCAGCCACTAATGCCGCGACCTGTTCCTGCTCGGCGGGGGCCAGATTCATCGACTTGAACCGCTCGTCGGTTTCGCGGATTTGCGTTGCGATATTCTCGAAGAAAGCCGCATCGCGTGCTGCCGCCTGTGTTGCTGCGGTCTCGCGCACCTGCTGTGCGATATAGCTTCCCCCCGCCAACAGGGTAAGTGCGGCAACGCCAATGATCGCCGGCTTTTTCCATGACGCCCTGGCGATGTAAATACGCGCCAGCAGGCCGGACAGTGCGCCCGCCGGCGACGCCTCGTACGTCAGGCGCTTCTCGAAATAAGACCGGACGCCCTGCTCCACGAGTTCGTCGCTTACCTCGATGTTCTGGCTCCGGTAATACTCGCGAATGCGCCGCGCCACCTCCTCCCGGCGCTTGGGCAGATCCAGATGCTCCTGGACGATCATCTGCTTGTGGCGCATTTCATCGATCAGCGCCATCGCTCCCATCTGGTCGCGCAGACGAGCTTCGGCCATTACGGTCAGGCTCCCTTGTTCACCAACTCAACAAATCGTCGTTTGCTGTCCTCGGTAACGTCTTCGATTTCCTTGGCTGTCTGTGTAGATTCCTTGCGCAGTTCTTCGACCAGTTTGATGGTTTGCGTCTGAAACTCGACGACAGCATTGGCCAGTGCCTTGACGGAACTGGCTTGCAACGTCGAACCATATCCAGCCCGCAGACCGGCCTCAAGCTGTGCGCCGCCCACCTGCGCCAGATCTTCCAGGCCCTTGTTCATGCCGGCTTTCATGGCTTCCATGGTGTTGGTTGCCTCGGACAGCCCGGCCATTGAAGTAAAGGAGGCGGATAAGCCGGTAAAGACTACTTCGTTGGTTGAGAAGAATGTTACGGCGCGCTGATAGAGACGCTCCTTGACGTTATGCGTCTGTTGCAGCCTCGCAAAGACCAGTTCGGCTGCGTTGTAGGCGGTTTTGAGATCATCCGCGATGTCCTTGACGATTTGAAACGACTTGTCCTCGTTTTGGACGTTGCGAAGCGCTTCATCCCGCGCCAATTCAAGACGGGTACGCTCGGCGACATCCTGGCCGGTATAACCTTCCACAGCGGCATTGGCGATCTGCAGTGCCGATTTCTTTTCTTCGAGCGCCGCAGTGGCTGTATTCAACAGTTCCTGGGCCTGCACTTCTGCGGCCTTGAGCGCCATGCGAAAGTCGCGGTACGCCTCCAGGATCGTGTCTTCGCGCTGAATCTGGTCATTGGCGGATCGGGCGACTTCATGATAGGTAGTACGGATATCGTTGAAACGATCCGGAATGGAGCCGCGGCGCAGTCTCATCCAGTTCTGCTGCAGGCGCTCTTTGAAGTCCAGTTTGCCATCGGCCATCCATCCGGCCATTTGCTGCGCGTCATCGCGGATCGAATTGAACCGCCCGGCGATGTCGGCATAACGGGTGGAGATATCCATCCCGGCGATCTGCTCGCGTACCGCAGCATTGAACGAAGAAGACTGCTGCAGGGTGGAAGCGATGGAGGCCACCTTGGCATTGTCGTAGCGGGCAATCTTTTCCAAGATTGCCACCACTGGCGCCCCCTGTTCCGTTTGCATATCGATTCCCAGCCTGCGCAGCGCGGAAACGGCACGGTCAAGGTAATTCACGGGCAACATAAAAACTCCCCCGGATGGAATTCGGAACAACCTCCGTGTAAAGAGTTGTTTATCACGGAGTCGTTCCCGCGATACGAGAGTTCTATTCCGACGCGGGGGGATTATTCGGCCAATTCATGTGCTTGATGAGACGCTCCAACTCGTGAGAGCGCTCTTGAAAATTTTCTTTTTTGGATTGCCAGGATAAAGGGACGCTCTCCAATCCGGGAGCGCGCTCTCGAACAGCGCCCTCTTCAGGCTTGGATAGATCAGCATCAAAAATTTCCACTATGCGCCTTGCGACCGATGCACGCTCCCGCACTTGCTCAATTTGCCGGGTTATCTCGTCGTCGCTTCTCGCTTTCAATATCCCTGCATCGAGTAGAAATCCTTCTGCATCAGTTACATAACGCCGCAACTTTTCAGTTTCGACATGTGAAGCAAGGTTTTGTCGAGCCGATATGACAGCGCCTTTGTAATGTTCGTGATTCATTACAGAGCGTTTGTACTCTGGGTAAAGTTCGTCATCCGGCTCGGTTTTGCTATTCAGATGCACGCCATTTCTATCAACCCCGCTTTTAACCTTTTGTGGCACTGTTTCCAAAATTTTTTGTGCATCGTCGAACCATGTGGCGTCCGTTATAAATCGCATGACAGATTCTTTCACCATCGGGCCCAGCAAGAAATTCAATGCATTCCTGTCCAAAATTTTTTTAGGCTTTGTATTCTGCAACTTCGCACGGCGGGCAAGTCGACGGTTTCTTCGATCCAGCGCATCTCGCTTATCGTCTTTGCTTGCATTTGACAAGTTCGCAGAGTCGTCCAGATCGGGATTATTCTTGAGTGCAGCCATCAGCCTGTTCTTCCTGGGAAATAGGCGAGGCCTTTCCCGTTTCCATTGCTCTTTTCCCGGTTTTTTTTCTTCTTCGCTTGCCAGTGAAATGGCTTTCTTGATGACTTCTTTGGCAGCGTCGTCATCCAGCATCATATGCTTGAGAAAATCGAGCTCTTTCGCTTTCTCGGAATCGACGCGGCCATCCTTGTTTTCCTCCAGAAGCTTGCTGATGAACTCCGTGTAATCGGTTTTTACGGAATAGGTTCCTGGTGTACGTACCATCTTCCCTTTCTCATTCATAAAAGCATTCTGTTGACGAATGCCTTCATTCGGTTTTTTTACTTCGCCTCTTTCTACGCCGTCCAGGAGTGATGCGCCTACAGTAAATACATCGCTTCGTTCATCGACACCTTCGTAATACTTGACTTCCGGTGCCGCGTACCTCTCCGTGTGGCCGACACGCAGTTCATCCTTCCCGGAACAACATCCGAGATCAATCAAAATGGGTTCTCCCGTTTCTTTGTTCACCAGAAAGTTGTCCGGCTTGATGTCATTGTGTACCACGCCTGCCTTGGCGATGTGCTCGGTTACATCGAGCAGACGCCTGCCGATGAATTGCACCGCTCCCCAGTATTCTTCGCTGGAAATTTTTCCGGCATCCCAGCATTTACGGAGAACATCAAAAACTTTCTTTCCGGTTGGTCCGGGAATGGCATCCATCAACAGCGTACGCTGCATTTCCCCATTCTTTAATACCTCTGCGATTCCATATGCATTCACTAAGTTGGGATGCGGACCAGCATTATCAGTATCGTAAATGGCTCGATAGGCTTGCAACTCATCCGCAAGATCATCCCTAATACCGCCTCGCCCCTCTGGCATATTGTTGTTTGAAATCTTGCCTATCAGTTTGTCGCCGTTTCCATTCTCAAAAATTGAAACGCTCCCAAATCCGCCGTTCGCAATATCCGCCTTATCCAGCTTCAGTTGCTGCAGGGAGAGCCCGCGTTTGATCAAGATGGGGCCGGATTCCCATGTCACGTTGTTTTCTTGCCGTAGCGGC
>DASVLY010000357.1:0-4971 GCA_036384635.1 Noviherbaspirillum sp.
TTATCGCAACGAAAAGCACGTTATGCGCTAATAGGGTTCCACGCTAGAAACATTCCGTTTTACCCGCAAGGAGCACGCGCATGAAATTCACCAATCGCACATTCACGGTGATCGAACTGGGGAAATCAACTTCAACTACGGATATCAGGCTTCCCGCCACGGATACAGTGGAAGTCACCGATCACACCACCAGAGCCGTCTTGCATCTGAAAGCTGCGCAAGTGTCGATGTACCGGCATACGCTGCACTGGCAAGGCAAGAGTTTCAACATCATGAATATCCGGGAATCGATGTAACTGTCATCACTGTCATTCCGGGCGGAGCGAGGAATGAGTTTCAGAGAATCAAAACCGCCCGGAAATCATTGACGTTGGTACGTGTCGGCCCGCTCACCACGAGATCGCCGAGCGCGCTGAAAAAACCGTAACCGTCGTTATTATCGAGCAGCGCGCGCGGCTTCAAGCCGAGTTTCACCGCGCGCGTGATCGATCCGGCCTGATAGATCGCGCCGGCGTTGGCTTCCGAGCCGTCGATGCCATCGGTATCGCAGGCGATCGCATGAATGCCCGGAAGGTCGTTCAGCGTCAGCGCCAGGCTCAACAGGAATTCCGCATTGCGTCCCCCACGCCCGCTGCCGCGCACCGTCACCGTGGTTTCCCCGCCCGAAATCAGCACGCAAGGCCGGGAAAACGGCTGGCCGCGCAGCGCGACCTGACGCGCGATTGCCGCATGCATGAGGCCGATATCGCGCGCCTCGCCTTCGATTGCATCGGACAGAATGCAAGGCGTAATGCCGGCCGCGCGCGCGGTCGCAGCCGCCGCTTCCAGCGCCTGTTGCGCGGTCGCGATCACGTCATGCGCATTGCGCGCAAAGCGCGGGTCATCGGGCTTCGGCGTTTCTCCCGCCCCGGACGCAAGATACCGTTCCATCTCGGGCGAAAGCTCGATGCGGTATTTGCGCAGAATCGCCAACGCCTGTTCGCAGGTGGTCGGATCGGGCAAGGTCGGGCCGCTGGCGATCACGCCGGGATCGTCGCCGGGGACGTCGGAAATCAACAGCGTCACCACCCGTGCCGGCGCGCATGCAAGCGCCAGGCGCCCGCCCTTGATCGCAGATAAATGCTTGCGCACGCAATTCATTTCGGCGATCGTCGCGCCACTCTTCAACAATGCCTTGTTGATCGCCTGCTTCTGTTCCAGCGTGATGCCGTCCGCCGGCAATGCGAGCAGGGCCGAGCCGCCGCCGGAAATCAGGCACAGCACGAGGTCGTTTTCATTCAGGTTGCGCACCATCCCCATCATGCGCTCAGCCGCGCGCCGCCCCGCCTCATCCGGCACCGGGTGCGCGGCTTCGACCACTTCGATGCGCTTGCACTCAGCGCCGTGGCCGTAGCGCGTGACGACCAGTCCGCCAAGTTTTCCTTGCCAGCGGTCTTCGACCACCTTAGCCATCGCAGCCGCGGCCTTGCCTGCGCCGATCACCAGCGTACGTCCGTCTGGCGACGGTTGCGGCAGGAATCCGGGCAAGCATTTTTCCGCGCTGACGGCACTGACCGCACTGACATACATATCGAGCAACAATTTGCGGGAATCGATCGTTTGCATATGAAGTTCTCCAAGCGAGCACCGAGCATGACGGCAAGTGCTTCGTAAAGAGGCTCCTTCCCTTTGCCGGGAGCGGGAAACCTCGCAATGACTGTAGCACGCCAACTTCCTCATCAGTCTCGAACCCGGTTCATGGCACTCCCGCTGCAATCAGTCCGCTATTCCGCAGGAACAATCTCTCCAATTCGTGAGCAGCGGCAAATTACAGCCTGATACAAAAAATTCTGCAAAAAGTTATACACTTCGCTTTGAAATTTCTTTAAAACAATTGCCCCCCGTGTGATGGGCACTACTTGTCTTTCTCCAGCTCAATCCATATCCCAGCCGCCGCAAATGCGTTTTTTTTCCAGACGGTTTATCAAATCCCTGCTCTCCTCCACCGTGTGGTGGTCTGGCGCCGCTGTCTCGCTGGTGCTGACATTCATGGTGTCGGAAATGGTGGGCAACAAAGCCGAGTCGGAATTCGAATATCAGGTCAACAATGCGCAGTTGGCGATACAGACGCGGGTACGCTCCTATATCAATGTGCTGCACGGCGCCAGCGCACTGTTCTACACCAGCGACCACACTACACGCGGCCAATTCCATGCGTATGTCACGCAACTGCAGCTCGAACACCGCTTCCCCGGCATCATCAGCCTCAACATGGCGCGCACAGTGCAAGCCGCCGACAAAAAAGCGTTCGAAGCGGCGGTGCGCGCCGACACCAGCCTCACCCCCGGCGGCTATCCCGACTTCGCGATCAAGCCGGAAGGCGAACGCGCCGAATACCATGTACTGACTTACCTCGAACCGCTGGAAACCAACCTGGAGTCCTTCGGACGCGACATCGCATCGGTCGACACGGTTGCCGGCGCTTTGGCTGCGTCGCGCGACAGCGGCCAACTAGCTTCCTCCGGCCGGCTCATCCGGATCAGCGGCCCCCACCGTTACGTCGCGCTGGCAATGCGCCTGCCGCTGTACCGGCGCGGCATGCCGCTCGATACGGTGGAAGAAAGGCGCGCCGCCTATTACGGGTCGATCGGCGCAGGCTTCGACATCGGCAAGCTGATGATGGGTGCGGTCGACGTGAAAAGCCTGCCCAACCTGCGCTTCAAGATCTACGATATGGGAGTCAGCAACGGCCCGCATGAAGCGGGAACCAGCGATTCCGCCCACCTGTTGTTCGACAGCGAAACGGCGGGTGTGACAGAAACGAAGACCGTGCACTCCGGCAATGTGTTCACCAAGCGGGTTTCGATGACAGTGGGGCCACGCATATGGGAAGCGGAATTCGTCGCCAACAAGGCGGAAATGATGGATGGCTTCGACACCTGGCTGCCGCGCATCGTCGCCATCATCGGCCTGCTGGCATCCGTGCTGCTGTTCAGCATTTATTACTCGCTGATGTCGGCGAGCCAGCGCGCGGTCGAACTGGCAAACGAGATGACCAAGGACTTGCGCGCCAGCGAGGCAAGCCTGGCCGAAGCGCAGCACATGGCACATCTCGGCAGTTGGCTGCTCGATCCGGAAACATGGGCAATGACGTGGTCGGACGAGACATTCCGCATCTTCAACATGGAGTGTTTTTCGGAAGGCCCTGAATTTTCCGATTTCCTGCGCTGCATCCATGGCGAAGACCGGCAGCGCCTGCAGAAAGGGCTGGAACAATTGCTCGCCGGCGGCGGCGAATTCAATACCGAGCATCGCATCAAGCGCTGCGACGGCGCGATCCGCTGGGTGCAGACGATTGCCCGCCTCTTCAACAACGACGGCAAGAGGCTCTTGCGCGGCACCATCATGGACATCACCGAACGCAAGCAGACGGTCGAAGCCCTGAAGCGCTCGCAGGAACTATTGCGCGAGCTGACCGCACACCAGGACCGGGTGAAGGAGGACGAACGGCGCCGCATCGCGCGCGAAATCCACGACGAGCTGGGGCAGACGCTCCTGGCGCTGCGCATCGATGTATCGATGCTGGATGCGCGCACCGGCAAATCGCATCCGAGGCTCAATGAAAAAGTGCGCGGCGCGCTGCAGCAGATCGATGCAACGATGAAAACCATCCGCACCATCATCAACAACCTGCGCCCGGCAGTGCTCGACCTCGGCCTGACTGCGGCGATCGAATGGCAGGTCAACGAATTCCGGCGCCGCAGCGGCATCGACTGCAACCTGGTGATGGACGCGGAAGAATTCGAGGTCGACAACGAACGCGCCACCACGCTGTTCCGCATCCTGCAAGAGTCGCTGACCAATGTGATCCGGCATGCGAACGCCACCCATGTAGTGATCGAGGTGTACAACGAAGACGGAAAACTGACGATGAGGATTGCCGATAACGGCGTCGGCCTCTATTCCAAAATGCCCAAGACCGCGCACTCGTTCGGTCTGGTCGGCATGGAGGAACGTGTGCATGCATTGAACGGCACATTCCTGATCGACAGCATGCCGGGCAAAGGCACGACGCTGACCATTTACATCCCGCTGGAGACAGTCCCGGCGGACGTGCCGGGGGTGGCATAACGTGCCCTTATTTCGGGAGCGGCGCGAAGAACCGCTCCCCCATCTCCTCCAGCCCGAGTTCCCGCAGCACCTCCTGCAAACGTTCCCCCGGCCGTCGGCGCGGCAAGTCTTTGTAGCTGGCGATGATCAACTCGTTTTTCATCGAATGCTCCCACCCTACCAGCTCGGTCACATTGACCTGATAGCCGTGCGCTTCGAGCTGCAGGCAGCGCAGCACATTCGTGACCTGACTGCCGAATTCGCGCGTATGCAACGGATGACGCCAGATTTCGGTCAATGCGCTGCGCGCAAGCGTTTTCCCCTTGTTCTTCTTGAGCACTGCGGCCACCTCGGCCTGACAGCACGGCACCAGCACGATAAAGCGCGCGTGCTTTTCCAAGGCAAAACGGATCGCATCGTCAGTCGCGGTATTGCACGCATGCAGCGCGGTCACCACATCCACCTTCTCCGGCAGCAGCTTCGATTCGATCGACTCCGCCACCGACAGATTCAGGAATGACATGCCGGGGAAACCCAGTCTCTTCGCCAGTTCCTGCGATTTACTCACAAGTTCGTCGCGCGTTTCGATGCCGTAGATATGCGACTGATCACCCAGCGTCTTGAAAAACAGGTCATACAGGATGAAGCCGAGGTAAGACTTCCCCGCCCCATGATCGACCAGTTGAATGTCGGCATGATCGCGCCTGATTTCCTGCAGCAGCGGCTCGATGAACTGGTACAAGTGATACACCTGCTTCAACTTGCGCCGGCTGTCCTGGTTCATCTTGCCGTCGCGCGTCAGGATATGCAGTTCTTTGAGCAGCTCGACCGATTGACCGGGTTTGATTTCGGGAATATTGGACATGACATTTCTCAATTACA
>DASVLY010000358.1:0-2279 GCA_036384635.1 Noviherbaspirillum sp.
AACTCTGGCGCGTGCGCGATTTCGCCGCCAGCAGCCAGAATCCGGCGTGTAATCACGTTGTCTTCGTCTTGTCCGCGTTTCTTCAGGCGCTCTTCCAGTGCCGCAATCGACGGCGGGAGAATGAAAATGCCGACTGCATGCGGGAATTGCTTTTTCACCTGCTGCGCGCCTTGCCAATCGATTTCCAGCAGCACGTCTGTACCGGCCTTCATCTGCTCTTCGATCAACAGGCGCGAGGTGCCATAGTAATTACCGTGGACTTCGGCCGATTCCAGAAATTCCCCGGATTCGCGCCGCTGCAAGAAATCTTTGACTGTCGTGAAATAGTATTCCCGGCCATGCTGCTCGGCCGGGCGCGGCGCTCGCGTAGTGTAGGAGATCGACAGCTTGATGGCCGGTTCCTGCGTTAGCAGCGCATTGACCAGCGTGGACTTGCCTGCGCCGGAAGGCGCAACCACCATGAACAGGCTGCCGGAGGAAGAGAATGCGTCGGTCATAGAGTGTTCAATAATAAGGCCAGTTGAAAATGAAAAATGCGGGAGTGAAATTACTCCAGATTTTGAACTTGTTCACGCATCTGCTCAATCAGGAGCTTCATCGCCATCGACGCATCCGACAATTCCTTGACTGCTGCTTTGGAGCCGACGGTATTCGCTTCACGGTTGAGTTCCTGCATCATGAAATCGAGCCGCTTGCCGACTTGGCCGCCTTTTTTCAGGATGTGACGAGTTTCGGTCAGATGTGCGGACAGGCGTGTTAATTCTTCGGCAACGTCGACGCGGATGCCATACAACGTCACTTCCTGACGCACGCGCTCCAGCGCTTCTTCGCGCGACAGTGTCTGTGCTGCTCCGGATTGGGTGGCGAGTCCGAACGCTTCTTTCATCCGCTCGATCGCCTTTTGCTGGAACTGCGCAATCGCTTGCGGAACCAAGGGGGTGATGCGTTGCACAATCGCTTCCATCTCGTCGATGCGTGCCAGTAGCATCACCTGCAATGCTGCGCCTTCGCGCGCGCGGGTGTCGATGAAAGCATCGAGCGTGTCGGCCATGAGAGATTGCACATCCGCTTGCAGCGCATCCTGTGTGATTTCGCTTTCTTCAATTACGCCCGGCCAGCGCAGCAACTCATTGACCGACAGTACCGATGCGTCAGGAAAGCGCTGGCGTATTTCGTTTTGCATTTTAGTTAATGAGGCAAGCAAGTCCGCATTCAGGTTTTGCGCGGCCCCCACGCCGCATTTGCGGCTGAAACTCAACCTGCACTCCACCTTGCCGCGGGTGATGCGGCCCATGATTGCTTCGCGTAATGCCGGCTCCAGCGCACGCAATTCGTCATTGATGCGGAATTGCAGATCGAGAAAACGGGAATTGACGCTCTTGAGTTCTACCGTCAGGGTTCCGGCCGGCGTTTCGCGCGTGATGGCCGCGTATCCGGTCATGCTGCAAATAGTCAAGGTTCGCTCTTCTTTACAAAAACAAGGATAATCAACACAATCGCAAGAGGTTTTACTTAGGACAACATGGCTGCGCAAAACAACGCTCCGTTGCCGGATGGACTTGAAATTGCTGGATACCGCATTGTAAAGAAGATTGCGTCCGGCGGGTTCAGTATCGTTTATCTGGCATACGATGAGGACGGCAATGCCGTCGCCATCAAGGAATATCTGCCCAGCTCGCTCGCCTTGCGGCGAACCGGTGAGCTTGTGCCCGTGATTTCTCCCGAAAATCTGTCCGTGTTCCGCATCGGCCTGAAATGTTTTTTCGAGGAAGGCAGGGCGCTTGCGCGCATTTCGCATCCCAACGTGGTCAGCGTGGTGAATTTCTTCCGCGCCAACGACACCGTGTATATGGTAATGGCCTATGAATCCGGACGTTCTCTCCAAGACCATATCCTGCGCCGGCGCGACAAGGGAGAACGGCCTTTGGTATCGGAGCGCTTCATCCGCAAAATGTTCAATCAGGTGATGAACGGCTTGCGCGAAGTGCATGCAAACAAGTTGCTGCACCTTGACCTGAAACCGGCCAACATCTACTTGCGAGTGGACGGCACACCCATCCTGCTCGATTTTGGTGCTGCGCGCCAGACTTTGAAAACCGACATGCCGAAGTTGTATCCGATGTATACGCCGGGCTTCGCGCCGCCGGAGCTGTACACAAAAAATGGCAACCTCGGCCCCTGGACCGACATCTACAGCATCGGTGCTTCGATGTTTGCCTGCATGGTGGGAGCACCGCCCCAGCCGGCCGACCAGCGCAAGACCAATGACAAGATGGAAG
>DASVLY010000359.1:0-1577 GCA_036384635.1 Noviherbaspirillum sp.
AATTTTTACGGCAGCCAGATCAAGCAGCTTGCGGCAGGCGCCCGCGTACGGGCGCGCGGCGAGGTGCGGCACGGCTTTTTCGGCGCGGAAATGGTGCATCCGGCCTACAAGGTGGTGCAGGAAGGCGACCCGCTGCCCGACGCGCTGACGCCGGTCTATCCGTCCGGCGAAGGCTTGCCGCAAACTTACCTGCGCAAAGCGATCGCCAGTGCGCTGAGCCGGATCGACTGGCGCGACACGCTCTCGCCGGCGCTGCTCGCATCGCTGGGGCTGGCGCCGTTCGAAGCGTCGGTGAAACTGCTGCACAATCCGCCGCCCGATATCGACGAACATGCGCTGGCCGAGCGCACCCACCCGGCCTGGGTTCGCATGAAGTTCGACGAACTGCTTGCGCAGCAGTTGTCGTTGAAGCGCGCGCAGACGGCACGCCGCGCGCGCGATGCGGCGGCATTGCCGGTGACGGGGCCGCTGTCGAATGCGTTCCTGAAGAACCTGCCGTTTCAGTTGACCAGTGCGCAGCAGCGCGTGCTGGAGGAAATCCGCGCCGATCTGCGCGAGTCGTATCCGATGCAGCGCTTGCTGCAAGGCGATGTCGGCAGCGGCAAGACCGTGGTTGCGGCGCTGGCTGCGGCGCAGGCCATCGATAGCGGCTTTCAGGCGGCGCTGATGGCGCCGACGGAAATCCTGGCCGAGCAGCACTTCCGCAAGATCGCGCAGTGGATGGAACCATTGGGCGTGAAAGTCGCATGGCTGACCGGCAGCCTGAAAAAGAAGGAAAAGATCGAAGCGCAGGCAGTCATCGAGTCGGGGCTGGCGCAGCTCGTGATCGGCACTCATGCGCTGATCCAGGAAGGCGTCGGCTTCGCGAAACTCGGCCTTGTGATCGTTGACGAGCAGCACCGCTTCGGCGTCGGCCAGCGGCTGGCGTTGCGCAACAAGGGGCTGGCGGGCCATCTGTCCGACTGTGCGTCAACCGTGCCGCACCAGTTGATGATGTCAGCCACACCGATTCCGCGCACGCTGGCAATGACCTATTACGCCGATCTCGAAGTATCGGTGATCGATGAATTGCCGCCGGGGCGCACGCCCATCGTCACCCGTACGGTCGATCAGAACCGGCGCGACGAAGTGATCGCGCGCGTGCATGCGGCAGCGCTCGAAGGACGGCAGGCGTACTGGGTGTGCCCGCTGATCGAGGAATCGGAAGCATTGCAATTGCAGACCGCGACCGATACTCATGCGATGCTCTGCGAGGCGCTGCCCGACCTGCGGGTCGGACTGGTGCACGGACGCATGAAACCGGCGGAAAAACAGACCGTGATGGATGCGTTCAGCCGCGGCGAAACCCATCTTTTAGTCGCGACGACAGTGATCGAAGTCGGCGTCGATGTGCCCAACGCATCGCTGATGGTGATCGAACATGCGGAGCGCTTCGGCTTGTCGCAACTGCACCAGTTGCGCGGCCGGGTCGGGCGCGGATCGGCGGCGAGCGTGTGGCTCTTGCTGTATCAGAGCCCGCTCGGGCCGGTGGCAAAACAGCGGCTGATGACGATGCGCGAAACCACCGACGGCTTCGA
>DASVLY010000360.1:0-2285 GCA_036384635.1 Noviherbaspirillum sp.
CGTAATGGTTGCCGGTTTTCCATGGGAATACGAGGAGTACTCAAATTTGGGAGCGGCAGGCGAAACGCAAGTCCTAGAAAGAATCAAATATCAAACATTTGTTTGTGTTTAGGACGGACACATCGCATGCCGAGTTGCGGAGCATTATGGAGTTCCTGGCTCCGCGCAAGATCCTTTCAATGCCATCATGACAGTCAAAGTTGCTATCGCCCAAATCAATAGTGCCGTCGGAGATCTTGCCGGCAATCGCGCGAAAATCGCCGACTTCGCGCGCCGTGCCGCAGCGCAGGGAGCCGATATCGTATTAACGCCGGAACTGTCGCTGGCCGGCTATCCGCCGGAAGATTTGTTGCTGCGCCATTCATTCTACGCAAAAACCGCTGAACAGTTCGAGCTGTTGATGGCCGATCTGGCGAACCTGAAGGATGTGCATGTGGTGGTTGGCCATCCAGTATTGCAGGACGGCAGGCGTTTCAATGCAGCCTCGGTGATCGTCAACGGCAAATTGCTCGCGACTTATCGCAAGCACGACTTGCCGAACGATACCGTATTCGATGAAAAACGTTATTTCGCTTCCTCTGATCAGCCGGTCGTGTTCGATGTGAAAGGCGTTCGTTTCGGCATCAACATCTGCGAAGACACCTGGTTCCCGCATGCACCTGCACGCGCGAAGGAAGCCGGCGCGCAAGTCCTGCTGGTACCGAACGGCTCGCCATATCACCTGAACAAGCAGCATCAGCGTTACGACATGATGCGCGCGAACGTGAGCGCGCACGGCATGCCCATAGTTTATGGGAATCTGGTCGGCGGCCAGGATGAACTGGTTTTCGACGGCAATTCCTTCGTACTCGACGCGCAAGGTAAGGTCTGTGCGCGGTTAAAGCATTGCGTGGAAGAGTTGCGTATCGTTGAATTCGATGGCGCAAAACCGATACCGGCGATGATCGAGCCCGACCTGATGATTGAGGAACAAGTGTACAAGGTGCTTGTGCTGGGCGTGCGCGACTATATAGGCAAGAACGGGTTCCCGGGCGTGTTGATTGGCTTGTCCGGGGGCGTGGATTCGGCGCTGACGCTGGCGGTGGCGGTCGACGCGCTTGGCGCCGACAAGGTGCGCGCGGTGATGATGCCCTCTCCATATACCGCTGAAATCTCCTGGCTCGATTCGCGCGACATGGTAAAGCGTATCGGCGTGCGCTATGACGAAATTCCGATCCTCGATTGCTTCAATGCGTTTCGCAACACGCTGGCGGAGGAATTCCAAGGGCTGCCGGAAGACACTACCGAGGAAAACATTCAGGCGCGTATCCGCGGCACAATCATGATGGCACTGTCGAACAAGTATGGTTCGATTGTCCTGACCACCGGCAACAAGAGCGAGATGGCAGTCGGCTATTGCACGCTGTACGGCGACATGGCAGGTGGCTTTGCGGTAATCAAGGATATTGCGAAGACGCTGGTGTACCGTTTGTGCGACTATCGCAATTCGGTGTCCGACATGATTCCGAAGCGCATCCTGACACGTGCCCCGTCGGCTGAGCTGCGGCCCGATCAAACCGACCAGGATTCGCTGCCGCCGTACGACGTGCTGGACGCGATCATGCAGATGTACATGGAAGAGAACCGCAGCATTATGGAGATTCTCGCAGCGGGTTATCGTAAAGAAGATGTCGAACGTGTGACACGGCTGATTAAAATAAATGAATACAAGCGCCGCCAAGCGCCGGTTGGCATTCGCGTCACGCACCGTGCGTTCGGTCGCGACTGGCGTTATCCGATTACGTCGAAATTTCGTGAGTAATATTCCAAGGAGTTATTATGAAGTTGGTTACTGCGATCATCAAACCGTTCAAGCTGGATGAAGTGCGTGAAGGGCTGGGCGAAATCGGCATCACTGGCCTGACTGTGACGGAAGTGAAAGGCTTCGGCCGTCAGAAGGGGCATACCGAGCTGTACCGCGGTGCCGAGTATGTGGTCGACTTCCTGCCGAAAGTAAAGATTGAGGCGGTGGTGGACGACAGAGTGGTTGACCAAGCGGTCGATGCGATTATCAAGGCAGCACGCACCGGCAAGATTGGCGACGGGAAGATTTTTGTGTGGGATGTGGAGCAGGTGATTCGGATCCGCACCGGCGAAACAGGAGTGGATGCGGTTTAAGCCCCGCATGCCGCCAAACAAAAATGCCGTTCAGTTCTTGACTGAACGGCATTCATTTAAGACAGGATCAAAGTGGCGCGGGTTATTATGGCTGGCCCTCCTTGATCAATTGAGAGAAATCTTCCCGC
>DASVLY010000361.1:0-9731 GCA_036384635.1 Noviherbaspirillum sp.
CGAGCAACGCAATTGCAATCGGCATCATCAGGAAGAGCACGCGGAAGAACACGATCAGGCGGCCAAGAAAATGCTCGGACGACTCAGTCCCCCTCAAGAGTTCCATCGGCCTCGTGATCAATGCCCGTTGCAGGCTTGCCAGAAACAAGACGGCGATCATGGCAAGGCTGAAAAACCCATATTGCTCCATATCCAACTGCCGTCCTAAATAAATCAGGGTGAAGAAGTTGCTGCCCGAAACGACGCCCTGGTCGAGCAGTGCAAGTGTTTGGGGCGCGGCAACGAGGTCTTTGAAAATCGCCATTTTTCCTCTTGCTGCGGACTCCGGTGCCGATCTTGAATCATTCATGCAGTCAAGCTTGGTAGACAGTCAGGTTGAAACGGTCTGGTAAGACTGCGGCCGAATCCGCGGATTCAATCTGGCCAGACGAAAAAATCCATCGATTTCCTTGTCACGTTATGACGGCGGATTGGTATGAGACAGATCAATATAAGTATCACCAATCGCCCGTCTTATGGATTTTTGCGACGAGGAGCGATCTCCTATCTACTCGCAAAGAAGATTCCCGTCGCACCAATCGTATGGCGGATCACTGTTGACGCCGTAAGCAATCGGGATGGACTTTAGAGCCTGTTATGAGTTCACAACAGGCTTATAGATTGCTTCGCGTCTCGCCAACCCGCCTGGGACTCTTGAAGACTGTTTAGGAGGAATCATGAATCCGCTCGTCATGAATGTCCGCGCAGTATGGTTATCGCTTGCCATGCTCATGGCGTCCGCGCCAACGGCCTATGCTGTTGATCATGGCCATAACCACGACACCTCTTCGTCCCAATGGGCGCAAGGGGAAGGCGATAGTCTACGGGCGCAGCTCGAAGGAAAAGTCCAGCGTCTTCAGTCCGCGCTCAAGGCCAAGGGATACGATGTGGCGCGCGGTTCGACGAAGCTGTTCACGACCGATGACTGCCGGTACACGATTGCCGTACTCGGAAACTGCCTTGGCAATAACCCGGCCGCGCCGTACGTCATGCCCACCGTGCCATTGTGGCCGGACGAGTACGTGGACGAGGGATTGCGGGGCTTGCTGGGACCGCTGCCGGACGACACCTGGGCGACCCACCGCATGGACAAGCGGGAGGCGGTGCTCGTCGTCGGGGTGCTTCCTCCGCCCGCCAGGTATTTCGGAATCCAGACCTATGTCTTTTCGCGCACCGGCGCCATCAATCGGGACGATCCGGTTTACCGGATCAGTCAGTCCGATCCCATCATGAACAGCATCCTCTTCAGCGTGGTGCCGAAGAACATGTCCCGCGTGGTGGTGTTTTCAAGTCTCGGCAACAGCAACAATAACGTCACCATCGCACGCCAGTCGGGCGCGGCCTTCAACCGGCAACGCGCCTTCATCATTTCGACGGACGCCGCCATGGCGCGGGAACTGACGGATGCGCTCGTGCAGGCACAGGTATCGGATCGCAGCGAAGTGTTCGCCGAACCCGTGTCGTCATCGGTTGCCAGGTTGGGCCTCGATGCAACGGGCGACGATTTCATAACCCTCATCCGCTATGCGCTGCCGAACGATGAGAATGCCGGGAATGCGTGGCGCCAGCAAAGACCGCTCGCGGTGCTGCGAGTGCGGAACAGGAATGCCGATGCGACCGAGCCCTGGCCAAAGCCGGTCTATGACCCGAAAACCGCCCGGTCCGAACAGGGGCTCGCGGATAATCTGTCGAATCTGGTGTCGGCGATCAAGCAGAAATGGGGGCAACCCGACGCTTCCACCGGCCAGTTCCAAAGTCTGCAATTGTGGGTGGACCTCATCGGCCAGCATTGCCTCGATCGCCCCATGAACTGCCTGGGCGACACGCAGGATGCCGACTACCAGGCAAGTCCGACGGTGACTCCTGACGACAACACGGTCATTGCAGTCGCCGGGACGCTGGGCACGGCGACCGGTAACGCTTCCTACTCGTCCTTGTCGGTCAATTGGCTGACGTACCTCAAAGGCGTCGCCAACATATCGGACCCCGATCTGCAGGGAAGCGCCTCCGGATTCTCGGGAACGGTAGGGGACGCCGGCAAATTCTACGTCCACTATTTTGCGCGCAATTGCACCGGGATTTCCCATTGCCTGACAATCACGGAAGCCATGGTTCCCAAGGGCGATCCGATCAAGATCATTCAGCGCAACTACGTCGTGCCGGGCACGGCGCGCGGCGCCGACCCGACACAGGTCTTGAACCCGGTCGCCATTATCCTGGACAGGAGCGCGCTAGCGGCGAGCCGGTGAGGCGAGAGGTCAGTCCAATGAAAATACTGCTGTTCGGCCAACATTTTTCAGAATATGTCCTGACTTTTTCCTCTGGATTCGACAAAAACATCAAATTCAATGTCATTCTCAACAAGGAAAACTTTCATGCCGAAATAGTGCAAGCCGGCGGCACTGCGAGCGAGAGGTTGCATCTGGTCAGTATGCCGGGTCCGAAAAAGGTTGTTCAGTTTCTGCGCAGTCTCTACACAGTTCACCGATGGCTGCGCCGTTATCGGCCGGACATTGTCCATTTTCAGGAAATGCCAAAAGGGTTCACCTTTTTGTGTTGGCTGTTCAGCGCATCGGCACGGCGCGTATTTACCATTCATGACGTCACCAGCCACCCCGGCCAGGATGCAACGACATCCGCGCGCCAGCAATACATCAAGCATTACATGAGGCGGACGGCACACTCGATCATCGTTCATGGGAAACAGCTATTGGCACAATTGGAGGAATGCGATCCCGCCTTGTCGCGCAAGGCCTTCGTCATTCCGCTCCCTGCCCTCAGAACGGTCCCGACAATAAAATGGAAACCGCCGGATAATCGCATTTTATTTTTTGGACGCATTGCCGAGTACAAGGGATTGCGCTATCTGATAGAGGCCAGCCTCGATTTGCAGGAACGCGGGATTCCGTTCACGCTAGTGATCGCCGGACATGGCGACGACTTCACGCCCTACCGGCCACTGCTTGGCCACATCAGATCCAAGCACATCCTGAACAGATATATCGATCCTGCGGAAATAGACGCCCTCTTCCTCAACAGCGATGTCATTGCCTTGCCATATGTCGAGGCGTCGCAATCGGGTGTCGCCGCCTATGCATTAGGCTTTGGCAAGCCATGTGTCGCCACCCGCACAGGCAGTCTCCCGGAAATCGTTCGAGATCATTACAACGGGCTTCTATGCCGGCCAGGAGATTCGCAGGAGCTGGCGAACTGCCTCCAGAAGCTGCTCACCGATCAGCAACTGCTTCGCACGCTGGGAGAGAACTCGTACCGGCTCGCGAACGGCTGCTTTTCGCCTGCGCACATAGCGCAATTGACCGTGGAAACTTACAGGAAAACCATGGAGTTCGCCACGACAAAAAACCGTCGGCGGAATTGATGACTGGCATGAATACCGGAAAACATTATTAGGGCGCGCGCTCGTTTTCTTCATGTTCGACAAAGCAATCAATATGTTCCATTTACATTCGTCAGATACCCACCACAACATCCTTTCGTGGTGGAAAAGAAAACATACGCATACATTAACCGTCCTGAAAGAGATCTTCAAACCGGCCTTCAGGCTGATTCCGTCGGTGATCAAGAAAAGAGGCATTGTCAGTGTTCGCGCCTGTTTTCGCTTCGCGTCGATTCTTGGCAATCTTTCCGGGCACAAGGATCTGTTTGAAGCTATTACACATCCCCGCATCATCGGACTGACGAAACGTCATCCACGGCTGGGTTATCGATACGTCGCGCCCTATTTGGCTCGCTGCTTCGACAGAAACACGCGCCTGGATATCATAACCAACCACTACAGGTACCTGTCAAACCAGGTCAACACGAACATACTGGCCTGCATTTATGACGAAAACCCGGTCATCTGGAAAGAATGCATCGACGGCCAATTGTTTTGCATCACACTCTCTTTCCCGAAAGAACACGATTACGAAGGAGAGCTCCGTCTGACCTTTCAAGCCGCATCCGTATCGCTTTACTCGGTCGTCTTGACAATCGCCCCCGGTCGTTCCACCAACCTGCAAAGCGGCCAGGTTCTCTTGATCAGCGCCGTCCAGGGCACCGCCGGAAAAATCGATCTGATCAGACAGGCGACAAAAATATGCCATGGCAGCGCCCCCATCTATCTCTTGCTCGCCGCAACCGAAGCGTTCGCGCTTTCTCTGGATATCGATACGATTGTCGGCATGAGCGCAAACCAGCAAATCGCCAGACAAAACAAGACTGACTGTCACAGCTTTTTTGACTATGATGGATTCTGGATGGATTTCACCGAAGATCTGACCATGAAAGATTTTTATCCTATTTCCGTACCTCTCTCTGAAAAACCGTTATCCACCATCAAATCCAACCGACGCAGCCGCGCACTGCGCAGACGATACCTCAAGAAGCAGATCTTTCAGAAAACACAAACATGGATAAGAAAAAATTTTTAAAGAACACGGAAAAGGAAAAAAGCACATAAGTAAGGGAGTGCAACCGATTGGAATTTTGGCTGGCGCGATATGGGCGCCCTGCGGCGTTGCAAATGGCGGCGAACGCCAGCGACCATTTCGGCCTTGTTGGTCGGGCGACTCCTTCCCATGGCATTGGTCTTGACGTCCTGATTGAGCAGTTCATCGGGGTTCAGTTCAGGACAATAGCCAGGTTAGAGGCTGTTCATATTCTTAGGATCGCAACAAGGGTAGAAAAGATGATTTCTAAATCCATCATGAAATTACGCTCACGGACATAGCGGGTGTAATAATCCAGCTTGATCGGCAAAATTTCTTCGATATAAGCGCGTTCAGGATCGATCGCGTCGGCAAGGATCGCGTTTTCCTCCCTGAATTCTATCGATGCCTGATCTGTAATCCCCGGCAGAGCCGACAAGACCGTTTCCCGCACGCCTTCCGGATAACAGGCGACGTAACGCGGCACTTCAGGCCGGGGACCGACCAGGCTCATCTCTGCGCGCAACACGTTCAACAATTGCGGAAGTTCATCAATCTTGAAGCGGCGCAGCACCTTGCCGATACTGGTAATCCTCGCATCATCGCCGACCGTGATCTGGCGGCCGGCTTCGGAGTACGCCCGCATGGTTCTGAATTTGAGAATCCGAAAAATGACGCCATGCCGCCCGACCCGTTCCTGCCGGAAGAATATCGGCCCGGGCGAATCCCGCTTGATCAATAGTGCGACTACCGCGAATACAGGAGACAAAATAATCAACCCGAGCAGGGCGGCAAACACATCGAAGACACGCTTGGCTAACATAACAACTCGTACAAAACATGAATGACACGGCTCTGGTCCTCATCCGTCATTTTCGTATAGAGCGGCAGGCTCAACATGCGTTGATAGGCGGCTTCGGCCCGGGGAAACTGTTCTTGCCGCAGCGCATATCTCTGTCTCCAGTAAGGATGGCGATGCAATGGGATGTAATGCACACTGGTGCCTATGCCATAGTCGGAGAGCTTCTGAATCAGTTCGTCGCGTCCCAGCCGCGACGTGTCGCGCAGCCTGACTACATACAAATGCCACGCATGTACGCAACCATTTTCCGCATCCATCGGCAGCACTAGCGGCAACCTGGCAAGATTTTCAAAATAACGCCTGGCCAGATGCTGGCGCCGTTTCAGGAAGCGGTCAATCTTGCGTAGCTGCTGGATGCCGATTGCCGATGCGATATCCGTCAGGTTGTACTTGAATCCCGGTTCCACGACCTCATAAAACCAGCTCGGCGTTTTAGACACAAACCGGTCGAACACATCCCTGCTGATGCCGTGTATGCGCATGATTCGCATCCGGTTGGCGATTTCCGAATTGCGCGTTACAACCATGCCGCCTTCCCCGGTCGTCATCGTCTTGTTTGCGTAGAAACTGAACACCGTGACATCGCTGCCAAGCGTTCCGATCAAACGGCCTTTGTAACGGGAGGGGAAAGCGTGCGCCGCATCCTCGACCACACGAAGGCCATGCTCATGTGCAAATCCGATGATTCTGTCCATGTCGCAGGCAAGGCCGCCATGATGCACCGGGATGATGGCTTTTGTCCGTGACGTTACTGCTGCCGCGATCGAATCCAGACTTATATTCAGCGTGACAGGATCGATATCCACCAGGACAGGATCGGCCCCGAGGTAGCGTACTACTTCCGCAGTGGCGGTAAAGGTCATGGTCGGCACGATGACTTCATCGCCGGGACCGATTCCCAATGCCTCAAGCGCCAAATGCAGGCCGGCGGTGGCGGAATTGACCGCAATGGTGTGAAAGTCGCCGCCAAGATATGCAGCGAATTCTTTTTCAAACTGTTCTGTTTTCGGACCTGTGGTTATCCAGCCGGAACGCAGGCATTCGCAGACCGCATTGATGTCATCGTCGTCGATTTCAGGCAATGAGAATGGAATGAATTTCCTCACAGGCGTGCTTTCAATTTAGTTCCCCTGCCAGAAGCAAGTTATCGAATTTTTAAATGTAATTTTTATTTGAAGCAATTATGCCGACGAAAGGCAATTACGGCAGATTGAATTGATTGATGTCGCACAAAGCTTATGCAAATTATTTGACTTGGCATCGACGCCGTATCGCGAAAAACAACGTCGCCACATCAGACACACTGAATAGTGAAAATAATTTGAAGTTCATTCCATTCGTTACTTCACCAGGAAAAAAATCGGCACTTATACATGATCGAAAATCTCTATTCACCACTTTCTGCTGCACATCAATTCATCTGAAGATTTCACTTATCTTATTTTCATGGTTTGGTTACAGTATCGCCTGCTCCACAGCGTTTTATTCGTTGTAAAAAACCGATGTCCATCGGCTTATCGCACGAATAAAAATAATAGAGCGTTTTCCAGGCTTATACGATATCGATCAAGAGCATGATGTTTTTGTGCGTACTGCTTTTGCATGTATGCAATCAACCTGTTCATATCTTTGTACCGACCTGAAAAACTGCTCAAAGCAGAAAAATCTCCATTTCCATCGTTGTTGCATATCGGCCTTTTGGAACGTGACCGTCAATCCAAGGGCGGTAGCGTGCCTGAAAGGATTATTTTCATGTCGTTGAGAAATACCGCGACATCGGTAACACGGAATGACATTTACGGCGATGCCCACACGCTGCCGGCATGGTATGTGGTGCAGACAAAGCCCAGGCAAGAATTCCGGGCGTTGGAACAGCTGCAGAACCAACAGTACGAATGCTATTTGCCGACGCTGCAGACAAAAAAAGTTCATCGCGGCAAGCTGATCACGGCAACGGAACCATTGTTCTCACGTTACCTGTTCATCCATCTGGATTCGGTAATTACCGACTGGAGTCCGATACGCAGTACGCGCGGCGTCACCGGCATAGTGAATTTCTCCGGACGCTACACGCCTCTGCCGGATGCTTATGTGGAATCGCTGCAGGAAATGGCGCAGCAATCTCCGGCAGATCTGTTCAAACCTGGCGAGCAAGTAACGATCGTCGATGGACCGTTCGCCGGACTCGGTGGCCTGTACCAGTTGCCGGACGGAGAGGCGCGTGCATTCGTTCTGATCGAACTGATGCGCCAACCGCAAAAACTCTCGTTTTCCATGAAGACATTGCGCAAGGCGAATTAGAGCCGCTTGCACTCCGATGCAAGGTAGGCGCTCTTGCGACGGTATCGGTGCGCGAGGCGAACCCTACAGTGATTTTCTGCCCGCTCTGTCAGGAATACAAGTCAACTGCTGATGTCATTGGTCAATGACCCGCTGGCCCGTTCAGCGGACATCGGCGGTTCCACTGCGTTTAACGATTATCAAAGCGGCCGATCTGCCGCCTTAGGGAATGCACATCATGAGCATGAATCAAAGCCAGCCGGAACGGTTGAGCAACACGCTGGTGTCGCTGCACCGCAACCATAAAGTGGCGTTGATGATTACCGTCGACAGCGTCGCGTTGCCTTTGTGTTTCCTGGCTGCGATGCTATTGCTGCTGACCGATTTCCGCGCCACGGAGAGCTATGGCGCCGCGCCCTATTTCCTGGTGCCGCTGGCGACCATCGCAGCGTTCGGCATGTCCGGCCTGTACCGCGCGGTGATCCGCTTCATCGACAAGCATCTGCTGGTGCGTACCGGCATCGCATTGGCTGCCGTCATTGCCTTGTCCTCGATTCTCTATATGGCCGGCGACAAGCGTGTGCCGCGCATATTAATGATTTACTGGTTCATCGCATTTTCCTATATGGTGAGTTCGCGTCTTCTGATTCGCTCCTTCCTGCGCCAGCATACGGGCATGAAACCGAAGCTGGAAAATGTCGTCGCGATCTATGGCGCAGGCGAACCAGGCGTGCAACTGGCGCAGGCCATGAAGGAATCCGGCAAATACCGGCCAGTCTGTTTTTTCGACGACAAACACCAGTTCGCCAACCGCTACGTCGCCGGCCTGAAGGTATTCCAGACAAGGAACCATGCGCAAGTGGTGAGCCAGATGCGCATCGGCCTGATCGTGCTGGCTATCCCGTCGGCCTCTCCGTCGCGGCGGCGGGACATTATGCACAGGGTGCGCGATGCCAATATCACGGTCAAGACGCTGAACAACCTGATCGAGCTGGACGACAGGATCACGATCCGCTCCATTCGCGACATCCGTATCGAAGACCTGCTCGGCCGCGATCCGGTGCCGCCGCAACCCCACCTGTTCGCCAAGTGCATTCATGGGAAGAACGTGCTGGTCACCGGCGCAGGCGGCTCCATCGGCAGCGAACTGTGCCGGCAGATTGTCACGCTGAAGCCGAACAGCCTGCACCTGCTCGATCATTCCGAATATGCGCTGTACACGATCCAGCAGGAATTGCTGGCCTGCGCGCCGGAACTCGCTCCCCATGCGCATCTCGGCTCGGTATGCGAGTCGCGTCTGGTGGAGCGCGTCATGCGCCAGGGAGAAATCCATACGGTTTACCATGCGGCCGCCTATAAGCATGTGCCGCTGGTAGAAGCCAATATCTCCGAAGGCATCTGGAACAATGTGCTGGGCGCACAGGTGATTGCCGCGGCGGCGGAAAAAGCACATGTCCAGACCTGCGTGCTGGTCTCCTCGGACAAGGCAGTGCGCCCGACGAACATCATGGGCGCCAGCAAGCGCGTCGCGGAACTGGTTTTCCAGGCCGCCGCCAAGGCCGCGACGGAAACGACGTACTGCATGGTGCGCTTCGGCAACGTGCTTGGCTCATCCGGTTCGGTCGTGCCGCTGTTCAAACGGCAAATCGAAAACGGCGGCCCGATCACGATCACCCACCCCGACGTGACCCGTTACTTCATGCTGATTCCGGAGGCGGCGCAACTGGTGATACAGGCCGGCGCGATGGCCAGGAACGGCGAGGTATTCGTGCTCGACATGGGAGCGCCGATCAGAATCGTCGACCTCGCGCGCGCCATGATCGAGATGGCGGGACTGAAAGAGAAAAACGAGGAAACGCCGGACGGCGACATCGCGATTCGTTACACCGGCTTGCGGCCGGGAGAAAAGCTGTATGAAGAACTATTGATCGGCAACGATGCGAGCCAGAGCGCCCATCCCAAGATCATGCGGGCGACCGAGTATGCAATCGAGCCGGTCACGCTTGAAAAAATGATCGACAACCTGCTGGCTACCTGCGAGGAAAACCAGATTGCGAACATCAAGGCAATCATGCGGAGCATCGTGGCGGAATACACGCCGCAGAGCGATTTCGCATTAC
>DASVLY010000362.1:0-4184 GCA_036384635.1 Noviherbaspirillum sp.
ATTCCTGCCCGATTTCTATCGTCACACCCGTAGCGCACGGCTGCCCTGGGCGGCCAAGTATTCCAACACCATCTTCGGCAGTGCGTTCAGCGGCCCTACCTCATGCGTGGCGCCGACCGCGATCGCTTCGCGCGGCATGCCGAACACCACACACGACGCCTCATCCTGTGCAAAATTGTAGGCACCTGCATTTTTCATTTCCAGCATGCCTGCCGCACCGTCCTTGCCCATCCCGGTCAAGATTACTCCGACCGCATTCTTGCCGGCGCAACGCGCGGCTGAATTGAACAGCACATCCACCGAAGGCCGGTGACGATTGACCGGTGGTCCCTGGTCGAGCTGCGTCACGTAGTTGGCGCCGCTGCGTGCGAGCAGCAGATGGGAATGGCCGGGAGCGATGAATGCATGTCCCGGCAATACACGCTCGCCACCCGCGGCTTCCTGCACCGTGATCTTGCACAGACTGTCGAGCCGGCGTGCGAACGAGCGCGTGAAACCTTCCGGCATATGCTGGGTGATCAGAATCCCGGGACAGTCGGATGGCATTTGCATCAGAAAATCCTTGATCGCCTCGGTCCCTCCCGTAGAAGCACCGATGATAATCAGCTTTTCACTACTGGTGAGCGGGTTGCTGATCAACGGAAGCACCGTGCCGGAACCCGTCCCTGCCCCGCCGAGCGGCGTCCGAGGTTTGATGCGCGCTTTCGCCGCCGCCCTGATCTTGTCAGTGATCAGTTCCGCATATTCCATCATCCCGCTCTGGATCGACAGCTTTGGCTTGGTGACGAAATCGACCGCTCCCAGCTCCAGCGCGCGCAACGTGATCTCCGATCCCTGCTCGGTCAGTGACGACACCATCACCACCGGCATCGGCCGCAGACGCATCAGTTTTTCGAGAAAGTCCAAGCCATCCATGCGAGGCATTTCAACATCCAGCGTCAGCACATCCGGATTAGTCCGCTTGATCAGCTCACGCGCGACTATCGGATCCGGGGCGACGCCAACCACCTCCATATCCGGTTGCTTGCTGATGATTTCATTCATGATGCTGCGGATCAGCGCCGAGTCATCGACAATCAAGACCTTTGTTTTCATGATGCTTGTTCTTTCCAGGCTCGTTAACCGAACAATTCGACATCGCCCGCCACCGGCGTCGTATGGAGGCGTTGTGCATAGTCCTGCTCCCGATTGACCAAGGTATTGTTATTCAGCTGCTTCAATTTCTTGACCAGTACCTTGCCGGTCCGCGGGAAAAAATACACCTTGCGCGGGTGAATATCGTTCAAGTCCTCGGCAACGATGCGGATATTTTCCGCGCGCAGGTAGTCGCGCACGAACTGCGCATTGCGTTCGCCCACATTGATCGCAATGAAGCCGCGCAGCACATTGCCGCCGCCGAATACCTTCGCCTCCAGATTTTCCCGACGCGCGCCCGCCTTGAGCAGATCGTTGATCAGCACTTCCATCGCGTAGGTGCCATAGCGCATGGAAGCCGACACCGGGCTGTCGCCATCCCCGCCACCATCCGGCAGCATGAAATGGTTCATCCCACCGATGCCGGTAACACGGTCGCGAATGCAAGCTGATACGCAGGAACCAAGTACGGTAACAATCAGCATGTCCTTGCAGGTGTAGTAGTACTCGCCCGGTAGAATCTTCGCCGCGTCGCAGTCAAAGTTCCGGTCGTAATAGACATTCGTCGCAAAATGCTCTTCGAGGGCGTGGCTCATAGATTATTTCCCATGCCGATGCGGCAGCGCATAACGCGCGCCGGCAGAATGCGGATTCAATTCGTATACGGTCTTGCCTCGCAGCCTGAACGCATCGGATACGTATAAAAAATTCTCGGAGTGGCCGGCAAACAGCAGCGCATCGGGTTTCATCAGAGGCGCGAAGCGGGCCAGTATCCTGCTCTGCGACGGCTTGTCGAAATAGATCATCACATTGCGACAGAAGATCGCATCGAATGCCCCGGAAACCGGCCAGTCGTCAGCCAGCAGATTAAGCTGTTTGAATGTGATCATCTGCCGCAATTCCGGCCGCACCCTGACCATGCCTTCCTGCGCCCCCTTGCCTTTCAGGAAAAATCGCTTCGCGCGCTCCGGATCCATCTTATCGATCCTGTCGCGCGTATAAATGCCGTTGGATGCGGTGCTCAATACGTTGGTATCAATGTCGGTCGCGATGATTTGCGCGTTCGGCGTCATCGTGCCGAAGGTTTCGCACAGCGTCATCGCAATCGAATACGGTTCCTCGCCGGTGGAACTGGCGCTGCACCAGATCGAGACCGGCTCCTTCTTGCCGCGTACATGGTCGGCCAGGATCGGAAAATGGTGCGACTCGCGAAAGAACGAGGTCAGGTTGGTTGTTAATGCGTTGGTGAACGCCTCCCACTCGTTATCGTCCGGTTTGCTTTCCAATGTATCCAGATACGCCTGGAAGGAGCGGATGCCGGTGGCGCGCAGCCGTCTGGCCAGGCGGCTGTAGACCATTTCCTGCTTGCTTTCGGCGAGCGCGATCCCTGCCCGCTTGTAAATCATGCCCCTCACCCGGTCGAAGTCGCGAGCGGTAAACTCGAACTCCTTTACGTTATCCGGTCTGTTCTGCCGCACTGAAGTTGCTGCATCCAACTTGTTCCCCGATCTTCTTTATTTCATCCTGGTGCCCGAAAACACGAACCCCATCCAATGTACAGAGCCCAAGCGCTCGAATATTCAGGGGAAAGCGCTCACCAGCGCGTCTCTACTCAAAACTCTTCCCATTCGTCCCCGCCGCCCCCGGCACCGGGTCCGGGCCGCAGCACCGGCTGCAATGCACTGGCGGATACGGGTCTTGTCCTGTCCACCACTGTTTTAGCGGGAACCGTTACCGGCACTGCCGCAGCCGGCGAAACCTTGCCGGACTCCACGTCATGGCGTGCCGCCAAGCCGCCTATCTGCGATGCGCCATGTGTCTTGAATACAGACACCGCACGGCCCAGCATCTCCGCCTGTTCCTGCAGGCTTTCGGCAGCCGCCGCGGCCTGTTCCACCAGAGCAGCGTTTTGCTGCGTCATTTCGTCCATCTGTGCGACTGCGCGATTAACTTCCTCGATCCCGTTGCTTTGCTCCAGGCCGGCTGCCGTGATCTCGCTCATGATGCCTGCCACGTGCTTGACCGACGTGACAATGTCACCCATCGTCTTGCCCGCTTCGTCGACCAATTTGCCGCCGGCATCGACCTTCGCCACCGAGTCCACGATCAGCTCCTTGATCTCTTTGGCCGCGCCGGCTGCACGCTGTGCCAGGTTGCGCACTTCCGCCGCGACCACCGCAAAGCCGCGTCCCTGCTCACCTGCGCGCGCTGCCTCCACCGCCGCATTCAGCGCCAGAATGTTAGTCTGGAACGCAATTCCGTCGATTACCCCGATGATGTCGACGATCTTGCGTGAGCTTTCCTTGATCGAACCCATGGTGTCGACCACCTCGCCCACCACCTGTCCGCCCTTGAGCGCATAATCCGACGCCGACACCACCAGCTGGTTGGCCTGCCTTGCATTCTCCGCATTCTGCTTCACCGTCTGCGTCAGTTGCTCCATCGACGCCGCGGTCTCTTCCAGCGAACTCGCCTGCGATTCTGTCCGCGCCGACAAGTCCGCGTTACCGGTCGCAATCTCCTGCGTGGCCGTGCCTATCATTTCGGTGCTGGTACGCACATTGCCGACGATTTCAGCCAAGCTGCCGTTCATCTGACGCAATGCATCAAAGAGCTGACCGATCTCGTCCTCGCTCCTTTCATCAATCCGGGATGTCAGATCGCCGGTAGCGACACGGCCAGCGATCTCCACAGCCTGATTCAGCGGCGTGGTGATGCTACGCGTAATTACCCAGGCAAATGCACCGCCAATAGCCAGCGCCACCGCGCCAAGCGTATACAGCAAAATCATCAGTTGGTTATCGGCAGCTACCGAACGGCTCAGCACTTCCTTCTCGGCCCGCTGCTGCAGTTCGACCAGCTTGTCCATTTCCACCACAGCCAGTTGATTGAGCGGATCGATACGGCTGGCAATCATTTTCGCCGCACCTTCGCTGTTGAACGCCAAAGCCTGACCGATCGCCTCCTTGAACGGCCCGACGATTTCCTGATCCAGACGATTGATTTCGGCAACGATCTTTTGCTCCTGATCGTTCAGACCGAGCGCACTC
>DASVLY010000363.1:0-1714 GCA_036384635.1 Noviherbaspirillum sp.
GGGGAGGGCTGGGGTGGGGATGGGTGTAAAGCATTCCAGATCGCTTGTACTACCGCATCCGTCTCATTCAATACTTCATTGTTCCAAAAACGAAGGACATTAAATCCTGCGTCACGCAATTTCTCGGTACGTTCATGATCATGTGCTTGATTATGAGCATGCTGTGAGCCATCGACTTCAACTACCAAACCACGATCTATACATACAAAATCCAAAATATATTTTTCAAATGGATGCTGCCTGCGGAACTTCACTTTCAATTGGTTTCCACGCAAACGCTGCCAAAGTTTCTTCTCTGCATCAGTCAATGACTTCCGCAAAAGCTTTGCAGTGGGTATTGCAAAATTACTTGTTTGACCTTGCATCCGTTAACCCATCCCCACCCCGACCCTCCCCTTGAAGGGGAGGGGGCGGAAATAGAGGAGAAAAAATGAATGAATTGCAGGAATCCATCCACCAGGAAGGCTTGACCATCGCCGGCAAAACTTACCGCTCGCGTTTGTTGGTCGGCAGCGGCAAATACCGCGACCTTGAGGAAACCCGCGCGGCGACTGAAGCCAGCGGCGCTGAAATCATCACAGTGGCGATTCGGCGCGTAAACATTGGTCAAGACCCGAATGCACCCAGTTTGCTCGACGTGGTGCCGCCGTCCAGGTACACGATCCTGCCCAACACCGCAGGCTGCTACAACGCCAAGGATGCGGTGTACACGCTGCAGCTCGCACGCGAACTGTTAAATGGTCACAAGCTGGTCAAGCTGGAAGTGCTGGGCGACCAGAAAACCCTGTTCCCCAACATGCCGGAAACGCTGAAGGCGGCCGAGATGCTGGTCAAGGACGGCTTCGACGTGATGGTGTACTGCAGCGACGATCCGATCCAGGCGAAGATGCTGGAAGAGATCGGCTGTGTGGCGGTGATGCCGCTGGCATCGCTGATCGGCTCCGGCATGGGCATTCTGAATCCGTGGAACCTGTCGCTGATCATCGAGCAGGCGAAGGTGCCGGTGCTGGTTGATGCCGGCGTGGGTACTGCGTCCGATGCGGCGATTGCGATGGAGCTCGGCTGCGACGGTGTGCTGATGAATACCGCTATCGCCGGTGCGCGCGACCCGATCCGCATGGCGCGCGCGATGAAACTGGCGGTCGAAGCCGGACGCGAAGCTTATCTCGCCGGCCGTATCCCGAAGCGCTTTGCCGCGTCGCCGTCGTCGCCTGTGGAAGGACGCGCGACATGATGCGTCCTTCGGTCCTGATCTTTGCCGGCTCCGATCCGAGCGGCGGGGCAGGGCTGCAGGCCGATATCCAGGCGGTATCGGCGCTCGGCGCGCATCCGCTGACTGCGGTGACTGCGCTGACGGTGCAGGACAACGACCGCGTGTTCAAGGTGCATCCGGTCCCGGCCGGACTGGTGCAGCAGCAGGCGCATGCGCTGATGGACAAGATGGAGATCGCCGCGGTCAAGATCGGTATCGTCGGCAACCGCGAAAATGCGGAAGCAATTGCCGATACGCTGCGCGTGATGAAGCAGCGTCGCCCTGATCTGCACGTAGTGCTCGATCCGGTGCTGGCCAGCGGTCATGGCGATGCGCTGGCTGCCGATAACGCAGTGCGCACGGTCATGCCGCTGCTGCCGGAAGCGACCATCGTCACGCCGAATCTGCCCGAAGTGCTCACATTGTGCCGTGGCGAGCGGCGGCTCGATGCACAGGTCGAGA
>DASVLY010000364.1:0-4202 GCA_036384635.1 Noviherbaspirillum sp.
AGACAAGCAATGCGCGCATCTGATTGCCGTGGCGTGCAGCGACGCGCCGGACGGGCACGGCCACTGGACGTTGCGGCTGTTGACCGACAAGGCGGTGGAACTGGGATTCGCGGAATCGCTCAGCCATGAAGCGGTGCGGGACGTGCTCAAAAAAACTTCCTTAAGCCGTGGCAAAAGGAGCAATGGTGCATCCCGGAAGTGAGCGCCGATTTCGTGGCGGCGATGGAAGATGTGCTGGATTTGTACGAACAACCGTATGACGAGCAGCGGCCGGTGGTGTGTTTCGATGAAAGTCCCGAGCAATTGATCGCGGAAGTGCGTCCGCCGTTGCCACCAGAGCCGGGTCAGCCGGCGCGCTACGACGTGGAATACAAGCGCAACGGCGTGCGCAATCTGCTGATGATGTGCGAGCCGAAACGCGGCCTACGCGAGGTGCTGGTGACGAAGACGCGCAACAGGATCGATTTCGCGCAGGCGATGAAGCATCTGGTCGAACTGTACGCCGGCGCCGAGGTGATCCGCGTGGTGCTGGACAATCTGAATACGCACAAGATCGCTTCGCTTTATGAGGCGTTCCTGCCGGACCAGGCGTGCGCTAGCGAAGAAGCTGGAATTCCATTACACGCCGAAGTACGGCAGTTGGCTCAACATCGCCGAGATCGAATTCGCGGTGCTGTCGAACATGTGCCTGAAACAACGGATTGGAAATGAGGAAGATCTCAAGCGCATCATCGCGGCCAATGTCGCCGAGCGCAACCGCTTGGCGCAGTCGGTCAAATGGCGATTCACCACGGTAGACGTGCGCCAGAAGTTACAACGCCTTTATCCTGCAATTCAACCTGACTGACCGTCAATCCGCTCTAATCAGCTATATGCATCGTTGCAGGGTTCCGCAAGAGAGAGAGGTGCTACAAGATGTTGGAGCCGGATCGAGCCGCATGTCTTGCGCGGAACCGGGACGACTATGAGACTTACAAGAAAAAGCGCGAGGATGCTACCGGCGAGATGAAATAAATGTGGTCTCGTGGCGGCTGACTTGTGCGCAGCAAGTCAAGCAGCTTTAGCTGTGGCCAAAACTAAGAAAGCCCGCAAGGCGTACACCTTGCGGGCTTTTTAGTGAGAAGCGGATGCCTCAGACCATTACATCATGTCCATGCCGCCCATACCACCCATACCGCCCATGCCAGCCGGGCCGGCAGCCGGTTTTTCCTCTACCAGCTCGGCAACGGTGCAATCGGTGGTCAGCATCAGGCCAGCGATCGACGCTGCGTTCTGCAGGGCCGAACGGGTAACCTTGGCCGGATCCAGCACGCCCATTTCAATCAGGTCGCCGTAGGTGCCGTTGGCAGCGTTGTAACCGAAGTTACCCTTGCCTTCGATAACCTTGTTGACGACGACCGAAGCTTCTTCGCCGGCGTTGGTGACGATCATGCGCAGCGGCTCTTCCATTGCGCGCAGAACGATCTTGATACCTGCGTCCTGATCGGCGTTGTCGCCTTTCAGTTTCAGGTTGGTGCGAGCGCGCAGCAGGGCCACGCCGCCGCCCGGGACGATGCCTTCTTCAACGGCGGCACGGGTTGCGTGCAGCGCGTCTTCCACGCGGGCCTTCTTCTCTTTCATTTCGACTTCGGTCGCAGCGCCTACCTTGATCACTGCAACGCCGCCTGCCAGCTTGGCAACACGCTCTTGCAGCTTCTCGCGGTCGTAGTCGGACGTTGCTTCTTCGATCTGCACGCGGATCTGCTTGACGCGCGCTTCGATCGCAGAAGCCTGGCCGGCGCCGTCGATGATGGTGGTGTTTTCCTTGCCGATTTCGACGCGCTTGGCCTGGCCGAGATCGTTCAGCGTTGCTTTTTCCAGAGTCAGGCCAACTTCTTCAGCGATGACCTGGCCGCCGGTCAGGATAGCGATGTCTTCCAGCATGGCCTTGCGACGGTCGCCGAAGCCCGGAGCCTTCACTGCGCAGGTCTTCAGGATGCCGCGGATATTGTTGACCACCAGGGTTGCCAGCGCTTCGCCTTCGATGTCTTCAGCGATGATCAACAGCGGACGGCCAGCCTTGGCGACTTGTTCCAGCACCGGCAGCAGGTCACGGATGTTGGAGATCTTCTTGTCGAACAGCAGGACGAACGGGTTTTCCAGGACAGCAACTTGCTTGTCCGGGTTGTTGATGAAGTACGGGGACAGGTAGCCGCGGTCGAACTGCATGCCTTCGACGATGTCGAGTTCGTCGTTCAGGGACTTGCCGTCTTCAACGGTGATCACGCCTTCCTTGCCGACCTTTTCCATTGCTTCAGCGATGCGGTCGCCGATGGAAGCGTCAGAGTTCGCGGAAATGGCACCGACCTGGGCGATTTCCTTGGAGGTGGTGCAGGGTTTGGCGATCTTCTTCAGTTCTTCGACGGTGGCAGTGACAGCCTTGTCGATGCCGCGCTTCAGATCCATCGGGTTCATGCCGGCGGCAACATATTTCATGCCTTCGCGCACGATTGCCTGAGCCAGCACGGTTGCGGTGGTGGTACCGTCACCGGCATTGTCGGAAGTCTTGGAAGCGACTTCCTTGACCATCTGCGCGCCCATGTTCATGAGCTTGTCTTTCAGTTCGATCTCTTTTGCGACCGAAACGCCGTCCTTGGTGACGGTCGGCGCGCCGAAGGAACGCTCCAGCACAACATTGCGGCCTTTCGGGCCGAGGGTGACTTTCACGGCGTTGGCGAGGATGTTCACGCCTTCGACCATCTTGGCGCGGGCGGCGTCGCCGAATACGACTTCTTTAGCTGCCATGTTCTTTACTCCTTAATATTATTAAACAGGTATCTGTATTACTTCTGAACGATTATTGCCATGATGTCTTCTTCGCGCATTACCAGCACTTCTTCGCCTTCAACCTTCACGGTCTGGCCGGAGTACTTGCCGAACAGCACGATATCGCCGACTTTGACGTCCAGCGCGCGGACTGTGCCGTCTTCCAGGATCTTGCCGTTACCCACGGCGAGTACAATGCCCTGATCCGGTTTTTCCGCAGCCGCCTCCGGGAGAACAATGCCGGACGCAGTCTTGGTTTCCTGGTCGAGGCGCTTGACGATGACGCGATCGTGCAATGGACGAAGGTTCATACAAACTCCTTTAATAATCAATAATTTATGGTTTTTGCTGCAGATTTTCTGCAAAGCACGCTTTTACTGAGCAGTAATACTGCTCTGGAAAACCGGAAAGCTAGAGGAGGCTTGTTAGCACTCTCCCCTAACGAGTGCTAAGTATATGGGCGGGTAGGGTTTTTTTCAAGAAGGGCGTCAACACGTTGTTTGTCTTTTTATTAACGCAGAAGCTGAACCAGAACGGACTGCGCTTGAATTCAAAGATTGTGTGAGGTCAAGGGCAGGTGAGCAGAGGTGTTGGAAATAAACATGGCCAAGTATTGGGAATCGATCAGGCCGAGCTTGTCGAGAAACGGCTTGCAGGTTTTCGTCATTGCCAGCGACGTGGAATGCAGTACGAAACAGAACTGGTTCTCCAGCGCCAGAGGGGCGGCAATGGTTGATTGGGAGATGGTATTCGTGATGCGGCATGGGATAATCAAGAGCCTGAAATGATTCATAGCAGGCTCTAAATTGCGCGTGACATAAATTCCATCGTATGCGAATCCCGAAGAGACTCCAAGCAGCAGCTATCTTATTGGCGGCCGGTATTGCCGCTTATGCAAACGCGCAGGATTTGCCGGCGCCTGTGGCCGATGCGTTAAAGCGGGCGGAGATTCCCGTCAATGCGATCGGCACTTATGTGCAGGAAGCCGGCAACGGCGCTGTGCTGATTGCATCGAATGCGGCAGTACCGTTCAGTCCTGCGTCGACGATGAAACTGGTGACCAGCAACGCCGCGCTGGAAATGCTGGGCCCCACCTTCACCTGGAAAACCCAGGCGTTTGCCGAAGGTGCGCAAAATGGCGATGTGCTGCAGGGCGATCTGATCATCAAGGGCAGCGGCGATCCGAAGCTGGTGATGGAGAATTTCTGGCTGTTCTTGCGTCGCATACGCGCGAAGGGCATACGCGAGATCCGTGGCAATCTGCTGCTCGACCGCAGCGTGTTCGAGAAAATCACCTACGATCCGGCAGCGTTCGACGGCGATCCGATGAGGCCTTATAACGCTGGCCCCGATGCGTTATTGCTCAACTTTAAGGCGATGGCGCTGCACTTCGTGCC
>DASVLY010000365.1:0-7060 GCA_036384635.1 Noviherbaspirillum sp.
CTGTCAAATCAGATGACACATGCAGCGTGCGCTGGCATAGTTAAATGCGGAAACTTCATTGTGCGGAAGAAGCCAGCCTTCTCCCTTGTCCTGAGTGCGAGAACCATGCTGATCAATTGTGTTGCCTATCAAGAAGGAAAAAAACTGTGCGACGTCCCGGTGAGTCGCATCGATGAATTTCTGTTGCGTCCGGATTGCTTTGTATGGGTTGCGTTAAAAGATGCGGACCCGTCCGAGATCAACCTGATGCAACGGGAATTCGGCTTGCATGAACTCGCGGTCGAAGACGCGCATCACGGGCACCAGCGGCCGAAGATTGAAGAATATGGCGATTTGTTATTCGTCGTCGTACACATTATTGAGATGACCGACAGCGAATTGAAGGTCGGCGAACTTGATATCTTCGTTGAGAAAAATTATGTGTTATCGATACGTAACCACAGCGAGCAAGGTTTTCTCGGCGTGCGCGCTCGTTGCGAGCATGAACCGCATCTGTTGAAACAAGGTTCGGCATTTGTGTTCTATGCATTGATGGATGCCGTCGTCGACCGCTATTTTCCGGTGCTCGACGCGCTTGAGACTGAACTCGAAACGATTGAGGAACAAATTTTTTCCAAAGGGTCCGAGCGGGCCAATATTGAACGCCTGTATCAGCTCAAGCGTAAGGTAATGGTGCTCAAACATGCTGTTGCGCCGCTGATGGAATCGGTCGCCAAGCTGTATGGAGGGCGGGTTCCTCGTATCTGCGTCAATATGCAGGAATATTTCCGCGACGTGTATGACCACCTGTACCGTATCAACACTTCGATCGATGCGATCCGCGACACGATCAGCATCGCAATTCAGGTGAATCTGTCGATGGTCGCGATCGATCAGAGCGACGTGAGCAAGCGGCTGGCGGCCTGGGCAGCAATTTTCGCGGTGGCGACCGCGTTTGTCGGGGTATGGGGCATGAATTTTCAGAACATGCCGGAGCTGAAGTGGGAATATGGCTATCCGGCGGCACTTGGCGTGATTGCCTCTGTTTGTGCTTATCTCTACCGCCGATTCAGGAAATCGGGCTGGCTTTAGGGAGGGGCAGCATGCTCACTGTGGCGTGACCTTGAGCACGAGGCGGCAACCGCCTGCTGCACATCGCGGATCTCGCGGATGACTTGCGCCTGTACAAGCGCATGAGACGCTAACGCGACATGACCTATTCCGTGGAATTCGATATTCCTCGCTCCGTCCAGATGTGAAGAGGTTTGCGGCGAAATGATATTGTCGTGATGCGAATAGATGGAAACGATCAGCCGGTACACCGATTCGTCTTCGCTCTCGGCCAGCTTGCGCAGCCATGCACTGGGCAATCCTTCCTGTTCGCCTGCGGTCCAGCGCATTTGCCGGGTATTGAGACCGACCCCGAAGCGTGCCAGCCCCGTTCCATGATGCGGCGTGCCCAGAGTGACAACCTTGGCGATACGGCTGCTGCCATGGTCTCGCAGATACGCCCTGGCTGCGAGCCCTCCCATGCTGTGCGCAACGATGACGGTTTTGCTGCCGCCGTTTTCCCTGCAGATGCGTTCCATCGCTTCATGGATCATCGGGACGTACTCGTCAATGCCACCGAGGACCGGCTCCAGATCAATCGCATAATGAGTGATGTTGGCACGATTCAACGCTTTACTCATCGCGTGCCAGTAGCCGCTGTTGCAGCCGTATCCATGGATGAGCAGCACCGGCAGCGTGGCCGGATTGGCAGCGATACGTCTGGAGAAAGTATGGAAAGGCATGGACCAGGACGAAGATAGCATCGTTGCCTTGAATTCTCCGAAAAAGAGTTCGCATGCCTGCCACGGGCGTACTTGATACTGGTGAGGTGTTTCGCTTCTATAACGCCATGCGAGCGAAAAGTTATTCGCCGTGATCAACAGTCGAAGCAACAAGACTGCCGCAAGGCCGGACAGCAACGCATATGCATGGCCGGATACGAGGAATACCGTTTCAGCAAGCGCCGCTATTGCAAGAACAGCGATGAACTGCAGTAACAGTAGTGCCTTGGTAATGCGAACTATCATAAATAGGTATCTGCATGCATGATGCAGCGCTTGGCATTGATACGCTCCAAAGAAAGCGCTCATACCGAAAATTCCGCTGGTTTATGGACAACGTTTTTCCGGCTGTGGCTCGACACTGATGATACGTGTGCCCGCGATGCGATCATGCAGAAACTGGCGTTGTGGATCGAGATATGCTGTTAGTGCCCACAACAACATGTTTACACCCGGAATCAGCACCAGTGTCCAGTTCTTTGCGCCAATTGCCCAAGCCAACACCAGTCCCGGCAGAAGCCACAACCATGCGAGCAAATATCTGCAGAGTGCTCGCTTTGTATCGACCGTTTTGCCGTCGGCAGTTACCACACGGATGCGCCATGTTTTCATCGCGAGCGTCTGCCCACTATGCGTCCAGAACCATATGAAATATGTCGTGATTACCAGTAGCAGCCAAACTTGCAGTGCATGCCGCAAGTAGAGCGCGTGGCGTTGCTGGAATAGCACCGAGAACAATGCGCCGGTAACGGCAACGACACCGAACAACAGCATGGCTTCGTACACCATGGTTGCGAGACGGCGCTTCAATGAGGGTGTTGCGATAGGAGAGATCAACGGTGGAACTTAAACTTATTTAGTCGTCGACGGCGGCGAAGGTTGCGGTGCGGACTGAGCGGCAGCCTGTGGAGTAGCCGGCCGCTCTATCACAGGCTTGAGAGCTGATTTGATTGGCGGTATGGTTTTGCTATTTTTGCCTTGAGCTGACGCAGATGGAAGCGTAGCTACATGTTTTTTTGACGCAGCATCTGCCGCCAGTTTCTTTTTCTGATCTTCGGGCAACTGCTGATACTGCCTCCACTGTGCCGATTTTTGATCCGGATTCAATTTCTTCGCGCGCGCATAGCTTTCACGTGCAATGCGGCGCTGCTCGGGCGTGAGTTTCACCCAATCGCGCATGCGTTCCTGGACGCGCTGCTGTTCAGCCGGGCTCATCGTCGCATACTTGTTCCCGATGGCTAACCATTTATTTTTGCGCAAAGAGTCAAGCTTGTCCCACTCGGAGGCAAGAGGGACCAGCGCTTGTTGCTGCGCCGACGTCAGCTCGGTCCACAAGGGTTTTGCCGCTGACTGTGGCGACTGTTGCGGTTTTGTTATTGCCTGTGCGCGTTGCTGCGGTTTGATAACAACCGAAGTGGCGGTGTTGGATGGTACTGCCGCCGTGGTGGGACTGGAGGGGGAATCCGGGGTCTCCGCCCAAGAGGGAGCTATAGTGAGCATGAGCCACCCGCAAATGAACACCGCCCGCAGTCGGCGGGCGGTTTGCAAAACAGCAATTGGGGCCATTTTAATCGCCTCGTTTGGCGAGGAAAGCGTTGAAGCCATGATCGACATAAGCCGAAAGCGGCAATTCGTCAGCCAATACAGCCGCATCAATCTCCGCTGTTTCGTAGATGCGACGCTGCTGCTCATAGTGATAAATGCCTGTCAATCCGATTGCAACGACAATCAGCGGCAAAACCAGTCCCATGCGCTTCAGCCAAGGCGAGGGGGGGGCAAAAAAACTACCTGCCTGTCCTGCAAGTACTCTTTGTGGTGCGAATACGCGCAGTCCGGATTCCTTTTTCTTGCGAGATAGCGCAATTTTACGAGCAGCAGCAAGGCGTTCGGTGGTAGGTGCTGGTAAATTTTCAGCAGTTTCGTTAAGTGCGTGGCGCACTTTGTAGGCAAAATTCAGTTCTTTCGCGTTCATAAGGTAATTCCTTTAGCGCGCAACGCCTGCGCTAATGTGTGCGTTGCACGAGAGCAATGTGTTTTCACGCTACCCTCGGAACAACCCATCGCGGCAGCCGTTTCAGCTACATCCATATCTTGCCAATAACGCATAAGGAAGGCTTCTCGTTGACGAGGCGGCAGTTTTTGTATTTCTTCTTCTATGACGGCCAGAACTTGTTGGCGTTCAACTTTATCCGCGCTGGATTCTGCGGCTTGCGAGCCTTCTTCGGCCTCGAAAGTTTCCAATAAATCAAAGTTTTCACTGTCTTCCGCATCGCTGCCAATGCCAGAGAACAGGCTGATCCAGGTGCTGCGTACCTTTTCGCGCCGAAAATAGTCATGAATCGTATTCTGCAGAATACGCTGGAACAGCAACGGCAACTCTGAAGCCGGCTTATCGCCATATTTTTCGGCGAGTTTGATCATTGCATCTTGAACAATGTCCAGTGCGGCTTCATCTTTGCGGACTGCATAAGCGGCCTGTTTGAAGGCGCGACGTTCTACGGTTTCCAGAAAATCGGAAAGTTCTTTTTGAGTTGCCATGCGATGTGGCGCGTATCTCTCTTTGCTGCCAAGGATAAGTGGATCGAGCGGATTTAGGACTGTCGGATAAGTTATTCTGCGAAACAGTGCGCATGCTAGCAAAAAAGCCTATCGTTGTGCGAAATTTTTGTCGAAAACGCTTGATTTCAAAAGGATTTGGTGGAATTTAACTTGACCAAAATGGTGCAACACATTAACGTATCAGTCCCTTCACATCCTCGAAGGACTGTCTTTTCGCGCGGCGCATGATGCCGCTTCCCGATCTGACACGCTTCGCAAATTTTGAAAGCTGTTTGCTCTAACCCACGCCATAAGCGTGAGGAATTCGTATTAGTACTTCAGGTACTTCGGCTGAACGAGTCGCGTTTAGCGCCGCTTTGAACCGCATCTACGGGTGCGCAACGAACTGGCGTGACCGCACAAAGAAGGAATGCCTTGGCACTGAAGCTGCGAGCGATTCCGCCAGGAGAGAGCATCCGATCAATCTCCAATGGATCTTGAAAGGAACCTAGCAATGAGTATCGAACTGACAGGCGCGGAAATAGTCGTGCGCTGCCTGGCCGAAGAGGGTGTCGAGCATGTGTTCGGCTATCCCGGCGGTGCAGTGCTCTACATCTACGACGCAATCTTCAATCAAGACAAATTCCAGCATATCCTGGTACGCCACGAGCAGGCGGCAGTCCACGCGGCCGACGCGTATTCACGCAGTTCGCAGAAAGTCGGAGTCGCCATTGTGACTTCCGGCCCCGGTGTGACCAACGCGGTCACGGGTCTGGCCACCGCTTACATGGATTCGATCCCGATGGTCGTGATCTCCGGTCAAGTGCCGTCGCATGCGATCGGTCAGGACGCTTTTCAGGAATGCGATACCGTGGGCATTACCCGCCCATGTGTCAAACACAACTTTCTCGTCAAGGACGTCAAGGACTTGGCGGCGACGATAAAGAAGGCCTTTTATGTCGCTACGACCGGCCGTCCCGGCCCGGTACTGGTCGATATTCCGAAGGACATCACGATGCATAAATGCGCATTCGAGTATCCGAAGGAAATCGAAATGCGCTCCTACAAGCCGGTCGATAAAGGCCACTCCGGTCAGATTCGCAAGGCGGTGCAATTGCTGCTCTCGGCCGAACGTCCGATGATCTATACCGGCGGCGGCGTCATTCTTGCCGATGCATCGGCCGAATTGAACAAGCTGGTCGATCGTCTCGGCTACCCATGCACGAACACGCTGATGGGGTTGGGTGCTTACAAGGCGTCCAGCGATAAATTCGTCGGCATGCCCGGCATGCATGGCACCTATGAAGCAAACATGGCGATGCAGCACTGCGACGTGCTGATTGCCATTGGCGCACGCTTTGACGACCGCGTAATTGGCAATCCGAAACACTTCGCGACGCATCCGCGCAAGATCATTCATGTCGATATTGACCCATCGTCGATTTCCAAGCGCGTGAAGGTCGATATCCCTATCGTCGGCAACGTCAAAGACGTGCTGCAGGAACTGCTGTCGCAGCTTGATGCCGCGGAAGCAACGATCAGGCCGAATGCGCAGGCGCTGGCTGCATGGTGGAACCAGATCAACGAGTGGCGTGGTCGCGATTGTCTGAAGTACGCGAAGTCAGATGATGTGATCAAGCCGCAATTCGTGGTTGAAAAATTGTGGGAAGTGACCAAGGGCGACGCCTTCATTACTTCCGACGTCGGTCAGCACCAGATGTGGGCCGCACAGTACTACGGCTTTGATAAGCCGCGTCGCTGGGTCAACTCCGGTGGATTGGGCACGATGGGGGTCGGCTTGCCGTATGCGATGGGTGTGCAAATGGCGAATCCAGGCGCAACCGTTGCCTGCATTACAGGCGAGGCTTCGATTCAGATGTGCATCCAGGAGCTTGCCACCTGCAAACAGTATCACCTCACCCCGAAGATCATCCTGCTGAACAACCGCTTCCTCGGTATGGTGCGTCAGTGGCAGCAGATCGATTACGGTTCGCGCTATTCAGAGTCGTACATGGACTCCCTGCCGGACTTCAACAAGCTGAGCGAATCCTTCGGCCATGTCGGCATGAAGATCGAGAAGCCGGGCGATGTCGAAGGCGCGCTGAAAGAAGCGTTCGGCATGAAGGATAAGCTGGTGTTCATGAATTTCATTACGGATCAAACCGAAAACGTCTGGCCGATGGTGAAAGCTGGCAAAGGCTTGACTGAAATGCTCTTGGGGTCGGAGGATCTGTAATGCGTCATATCATTTCTGTTCTGCTTGAAAATGAGGCAGGGGCGTTGTCGCGCGTGGTCGGCCTGTTCTCCGCCCGCGGCTACAACATTGAAACACTGACTGTGGCGCCGACCGAAGATGCGACTCTGTCGCGCATGACCATTGTCACCACCGGCTCAGACGATGTGATCGAGCAGATCACTAAGCATCTGAACCGCCTGATCGAAGTCGTGAAGGTGGTCGATCTGACCGAAGGCGCGCACATCGAGCGCGAGCTCATGCTGATCAAGGTGCGCGCGGTCGGCAAGGAGCGCGAGGAGATGAAGCGTACGGCGGACATCTTCCGTGGTCGCATCATCGATGTCACCGAGAAGACTTACACGATCGAACTGACGGGTAACAAATCCAAGCTCGATGCCTTCATCGAATCGATCGACCGCACCGCAATCCTGGAAACCGTCCGCACTGGCGGCTCCGGCATCGGCCGCGGCGAACG
>DASVLY010000366.1:0-6262 GCA_036384635.1 Noviherbaspirillum sp.
TTTACTTTTTCGTACGCTATTTTTTCCAGGGCATCCAGACGGAACATTCCTCTGGCCAGCGAAATCAGTTTTTCCGGATTCCGATCGTATTTGCCCTTCCTGACATCGTTGGCAATGCGCGCTTTTTTCATGGCGTTGAAAGTCAGGGAAACGCGGTCCTGACAATTTGCGGTGGCATCAATGGCCAGATGAAAAGTCTTCTCTCTCAATTCGGGATCGGAGGCGAGTTGATCCAGCCACTCAACAGTTTTTTTGTTGAATTCGGGGTCGTCTTTCCAAATGCCCACGGCGAGTCGCAAGCGATCCAGAAACTTGACGAATTCCATGGTTCCCTCTTCGTCATGAAAGCGGCTCCAATCAGTTTTCGGACCCTCGGTTTTCCCGTTCCACTTTGAAACGGCCTCCTTCAATGTGGCGCTGCCGCTTCTTGCTCTGACCTCTGCTTGATAGCGTTCACGCACCTCATCGGAAAAAGGATTATTGTCCACGTTAATCCTGCCTCCCCTGGCAAGCATGGAAAAGAGGCTTTCCGGCAGATGAGCCAGGTAATTCCCATTGACAGACAGACGCCACAACGAGTCAGGCAGCTCAGGCAGCTCGTTTAGCCGGTTGTCAGCGAGATCCAGCTCCCGCATTCTTGCAGACAGAGGGGATGACAAACGCTTCAGCTTATTGCCGGAAGCAATCAGACTTTGGAGTTCACCGGGCAAGAACAATTGGGTCAGTTTGTTGCAAGAGACATCCAGGTACAAAAGCCCGGCAGGCCATTTTTCCGGTACGCTGATCAACTGGTTGTTATAAGCATTGAAGTGCAGGAGGCCGGCAGGCAGTTCCTCCTCCGTCAGGCAGGTCAGAAGGTTATTGGAAACAACCAGATGTTTGAGCTGCGGAGGCCATTTCTTCAACAGCTTGATCAGGTTATTACCGCCGACCTCCAGCGTCTCAAGTGATGCAGGCAGAGGCTCCGGCAAACAGGGTAGATCGTTGTCATAGGCATATAGATGCCGGAGTCCGTCAGGCAAAGATTTTGACAGATAAGTCAGCTTATTGCGTGCAATATTGAGGTATGAAAGCCGAGGGGGCCACTTCTTCGGCAAGACGTCCAGTTCGTTGCCAAAAGCATCCAGATGCTGGAGATCGGTGGCGGACAAGCTCTCTGGCAGGCCTCGCAATTTGTTATTGCGAATACTCAGAATCTTGAGCTCGGGCGGCAGATGCGGCGGCAGGCTTGTCAAGGACAAGCCTCTTAAGTCCAGTGGTCTGTCTGGGTCGGCATGGCCTATCCATGCCTTTATTCTGTCCACTGCCGCCCCACGGTTTTCGCCAAGCTCTGCTTTTGTCTCCCATCTATCCAACTCGGCGAAATATTTTTCGTTTGAGGCCATTGCACTGCTTCCGGCCTGGAGCGGCTGATTCCTGACTCGCCATTCCATTGTGCTGTTTCGGGTTGACAACCGGGATGTATCGGATGGCCGATGCGAGTCGGAAGATTGGGCTATCTCGCGTTTTAACATCGGCTCCTGAACAGCGGTTGCAGATGTATTGCAACATCCTGATGTTCGGAGTGGAATATTGAAGCCCATATATTAAATCGCCAACAAAACCATATAGGTAATCCCCATATGTATGATGAGGGGACGTTTGGTTCCATTGAGAAATGAACTATCAGTTCCTTATCAGTTCATAACACCATCTAGACTTCCTTCGTCGTTCTGCGCGCCGCATCCGGCAGTTTCCATTCAAGCGCTGTCCGCTCCCAGCGCCCCAGGTTGGCGGCCGCCTCATAACTGCTCTGCAGGAATTCGAGCAGCATGGCATCCGGCGATGCTGCCAGGCGTACCTCTTCGTAGGGCAGGATGAATTCGTGCAAGGTGTCGTGATAGAACGCTGTTCCGGGAGATAGCCGTGCGCCGGCGAACCCGGCCGGTTCCGGGTACGCATAGGCATAAAACACCGGTTCCGGCAGCAGTTCGCCGCCCGGCCAGAAGCCGCAACTGCTCACTTCATGCGAATACGCCTCGCGCATGACCCAATCCGGGCAGTGCGGCGCACCTGCCGGATGCTCGGGCGCGGCACGTCCCGAGAAGCGCGTCACGGCAAGATCGAAAGCGCCCCAGAAGAAATGCACCGGACTGCATTTGCCGATGAAGCGGGCGCGAAACGCATAAAGCACGCGATTCGCTTGCACCAGCACACGCCAGAAACGATGGACGGACTGTGCGTCATAGCTTGCATGCACTTCGTCTTTATCAAATGGAATGGCTTCGACGACTTCATTCGGCGTGGCATGGATTTTTACGTCGAGACCGAGCGCGGTCAGTCTGGAAAACAGCTCGCGGTAGAAATCGGCCACTGTGCGTGGCCGAAGGTCGAGCGTACTGGTTGCGCCGTCGCTGCTCTGGATCAGGAGCCGGTGGTCGATAAAATCGAAGTCGATCTGGAATGCCCGCTCGCCGTGCGGCATGAACGAAGTTGTCAATCCGCGCGCTGTCACGTACAGGGGCACATGCCAGGAGTGATTGGTCCATGGCAGAGACTGCAAACGGATCTTGCCGACGATCTGCGTCCACATGTGCAAGGTCTCATACGTGTCTTTCCACGCGCCGTAGGGAAGACTCGGCCAAGTTTCCGTGCTCATTGTCATGGCCTCAGATCAAGCAAGGCTTTGCCGCTTTCCATGTCGATCGGCACCGACACATGTTCGTGCGCGGCCAGCCATCTGCCGTTGATCTTGCGGTAGCAAACGGTCGCGCGCAGCCATAGGTCGATTTCCTTGCCATTGGTCTGTTTCCCGGTAAAGTGATTCAGACAGTGGCAGAAGCCGGCCTCGTCGCCCGCAGTCACTGTCAGCTCGTACATCTCCAAGCCGATCGGCCCGTCGCACATGGCAAGCATCTGCGCCCAATCTTGCATATAGGCTTGGGCACCGCGATATTGCAGCGGCGGCACGATATCGAACGCGACCACATCGGGCGTGTAAAAAGACATGATGCGGTCGACATCCTTGGCGCGGAATGCCGTTGCCCAATCATCGATCACCTTGCGGATTTCGGCTTCATTGCTTGCCATACTGTTTTCATTGGCCATCTCGCTCTCCTTTGAACATGCGAAAGTCCTGGCATCTGAGAACCTGTTCAGGGTCTGAACGCAAGGCCTCCTGATGAACAAGGTAAGCTGCGGATGGCGCATTGCGCATTGAATTGAACGCCTCTAGACGCACATCAAGAATCGGTCGACACCGCCGCACCGGACAATGCGACAGGAGTGCGTGTGCGCCGCCGATTCCGCACCGCAGCATGATATTGCAGTCTTTTCTTTACTACGTTCATGTCCGCACTACAATAAACTTTACCGAGGTAGTGTAAGAACCTGTTCAGGGTCTTTTCAGGGGGCGCGTTCGGGCGAGAAGGGATGCAGTGCAAGGCGCGGCGCGCCGCTCAGGGTGGCCCCCTGCGCAAGCGCCGCAACGCCGCAATGCGCCCTTCTCGCCCGAACCCGGAGGGCAGCCCCGAGAAAAGACCCTGAACAGGTTCTAAAGGAGCATTGCCATGACAACTTCGCTGCCCGACATCGCATCCTGGACGCGGTTCCTGAGCGAGAAGGAAATCCCCGTCCTGCGGCAGACCGCCCGCGCAATCGCCGATGCGCGCGAGCACGCCGATCAGGCCGACGTACGCAAGATTTCCGCCATCGTGCTGCATGATCCGTTGATGACGGTACGCTTGCTGCGGTTTGCCGCGCGCCACCGCGGCAAGCGCCAGGTGCAAGACCTCTCCACGGTCGAGCATGCGCTGATCATGCTAGGCATCGAGCCTTTCTTTCATCATTTCGCGCAATTCGATGTGATCGAAGAAGATCATCTTCCGCCGCAGGCGTTGCTTGGTCTGCTGCATGTGATCCGCCGTGCGCAACGCGCGGCACGCTATGCGCTGGACTGGGCGACCTGGCGCTACGACCTCAACAGCGAGGAAGTGGCAATCGCCGCGCTGCTGCACGACCTGGCGGAAATGCTGGTTTTCTGTTTCGCGCCGCAAGAGGCGTTGAAGATATATGCCCTGCAGAAGGCCCATCCCGGAATGCGCAGTGCCGATGCGCAAAAAACGGTGCTCGGCTTCCCGCTGAACCATCTGCAAACCGCCTTGTGCAAGGAATGGCAGTTGCCGGAACTGCTGGCGGGCCTGATGGATGACGCGCACACCGAGCAGCCGAGAATCAGGAACGTCAAGCTGGCGGTGGATTACGCGCGGCACACTGCCAACGGCTGGAACGATCCCGCGCTGCCGGACGATTTGCGCGCAATCGCCGCGCTGATGAATATTGACGAGGAAACTCTCAAGATCAGGCTGGGGTTGGGGCCGGGCAGAAGTGATTCCCATGCTTGACGGCAAGCTTCGTTTTCCTCCATGCTACGGCAAAACGCATTTCATCCACAGGAGGGTTTGATGACGCCGGACGAAGCATTTTTGAAAGACATGGAGTTGAAAGCCAAACTCCGTACCGCAATTGCCGACAAACAGCCTCTGGATGCGGTAACGATTGCGAAGGTCGATGTCTGCACTCTCGGAAACTGGCTTTATGGGGAAGGCGAACGCCGATGCCAGTTCATGAAAACCTATAAGCCGTGTCTCGATGCGCATACCGAATTTCACGCGCAGGCAGCGAAGGTGGTACAGATGATCAATTTGGGCGAGTACAAAACCGCTGAAAGCATGATGGCGGAAAACTCACCCTTTCTGAAAGCCTATTCCGCGCTGGGAACTGCCTACCTGGCGCTGAAGAAGGACGGCAAGCTGTAGGAGGTTTGCAATTCGGCGATCTTCCGGATATTCGGTTAAACTGCCGGCGCTCCGACTTCAAACCACCTTTCAGATCAGTAAGAAATGAACCTCGACGCCTTTCTCAAGAAATTGAACGACACGCCCGAATCCATCGCATTCGACGATACGATGGCGGTCATCCATGCCTCCTACGAATTCACGCCCGCTTCGTTCATGAATGGTGAAATCCGCAACGAAGCGGGCCAGAATTCCGGCTCTTGCAAACTGTTCGCGTTTGCGAAGCTCAATGATTTGTCCGAAGTGCAAACGCTGGCATGCTTCGGCACGTACTATCGCGAAGATGTACTGAAAAATCCCGACGGCGCCGACCACCAGAACATCCGCAATTTCATGAAGACCGGCTGGGCCGGCGTGAAATTCGACAGCATGCCTTTGCAACCCAAGTAATGCTGTTTAGCGCCTGCAATATTTCACGCTCGGGGCCTGTGCAACCTATCCTGCACAAGCCCGCAGGCCATCACGCGGCCCACATCGAATTTGAACGCACACGTTCTTCCGTCAACGCCGGATGGATGTTCGCCCGCTGCAAAAAGCGCTGCTCGCCAATGGGGTCCTGCAGATGCAACATCTGCGCGGCCATCACGTCATAGACGGGAACATCGCCGGCGGGAAAAGCGCATAAGCGGTGCCGTACCTTGCCGTCGTGACGCAGCACGTCGACATTCGCAAACGGCGCAACCCGAATCCGGTAGCGGATGCCGCTGCCGCCGCCGATGACATGGAAATGCCGGAAGGTCCGGAATTCTTCGCGTTGTTCCGGGTTCATAAGCCGCATCAGGAGAGTGAGCGCCCTGCGTTTTGCCCGGCGATCCCTGCGTATCTCATCGAACCGCATCAGTTCGTTATTGCGCTGCGCTTCCAGTACCTGCTCCAGCATCCTCTCATAGAAGCCGTGCAGGCGGCCGCCGGCGGGCACGCTCGCCAATGCTTCACTCCGGGCAGGTGCGCCGCCGTCCGCGCCGCCTTGATTAGCAGCGGCGGCGGCTGGCGCATCGGTGCGGCAGAAGAATCGGCGCAGCGCGCGCCATGCCGCATTGAGAGTGGGCATGTCAGCCCCCGACGGTTCTTGGCACCATTACCATTTCTTCCATCGTTGGGTCGAACTCCCTGATCGTGTGCTTGGCTTCAGCTCTCGTTTTCGATGCGAATGCCGAATAGCCGCTTCTGGTCAGGGTGTCGAAGGTTTGCTTCGCGACAGCAATCTCCTCCAAGTTGTCCATGTTCCACTTCAACTCCTTGTGACCTGACCGGTCCATGATGCTCATTTCGCCGATCAGCGATTGAGATGCCTTATCCATCGTTTACTCCTTGCGCACTGACTTTAAGGTGAACTCCCTGATCGTTCCTATCGTGAATTTCTTGGGATGCTGACGCTTCTTATTGCGCATACCATTCTCTAGACATCGGCGGTTCCAACAAGATCG
>DASVLY010000367.1:0-1883 GCA_036384635.1 Noviherbaspirillum sp.
TCAGTGTGGTGTATGGCATAACACATCCTTATTCTTGGTAGTAATCTTTAGAGCCTCGGCTGCCGTGTGTACCGAGGGGCCGTTTTTCAGGAGCGACTAATGACTAATGATTGAGACGCTGCGCCACTTTTTCAAGCTTGGCAATGCTCAGGTCCAGCAGCTTCATGCCATTGCGGCCGAAATTGATATGCGCACGCAGATTGGCGCCGCCGCCTTCGAGATTGACGATCACGCCTTCGCCGAATTTCTGGTGCAACACCGTCTCGCCGATGCGCCAGCCGGTATCCTTGCGTTCGAACTTTTGCGCGATGGCGTTCGCACCCGTTTCCGGCGCATCGTCCCAGGCCGATTTCCGGTTGCCGAACCAGGAATGCTGCACCTTCGGCGACAGCCATTTCAGCGCCTCCTCCGGCAACTCGTCGAAAAAGCGCGACCGCATGTTGTAGCGCGTCTGGCCATGCAGCATGCGGGTCTGCGAAAAGCTCATGTACAGCCGCTTCTTCGCGCGCGTGATCGCGACATACATCAGACGCCGCTCTTCCTCCAGCCCGCCCTGTTCCTGCGCACTGTTCTCGTGAGGGAACAAGCCCTCTTCCAGCCCGGTGATGAACACCGCGTCGAACTCCAGGCCTTTGGCCGAATGCACCGTCATCAGCTGCAGCGCATCCTGCCCGGCCTGCGCCTGATTGTCGCCCGCTTCCAGCGATGCATGCGAGAGGAAGGCCGACAGTGGCGACATCACGGTCGGTAAAGGTGCGTCGGCATCGAGCACCTCGTCGCCGTTCGGCAACGGCGTGCCCGCCGCCGGCTGACTCTTGGGCCCGAGGAAGGCCGGCGTATCGATGCCGAATCCCTCTTCGGATACGAACAGCATCGCCGCGCTCACCAACTGCTCCAGGTTTTCGATGCGGTCCGCGCCTTCCTTCTCGGTCTGGTAATGCGCGATCAGGCCGCTCATGTCGAGCATCGCCTGCACCATTTCCTGTAGCGGCAGGTTCTGCGTTTCGAAGCGCATGGCTTCGACCAGTTTCACGAACATGCCAAGCGAAGTGCCCGCCTTGCCGGCCACATAGGGAACGGCTGCATACAGCGAAATGCCGTACTGGCGCGCCGCATCCTGCAATTGCTCTATCGAGCGCGCACCGATGCCGCGCGTCGGGAAATTCACCACGCGCAGGAAAGCCGAATCATTGTGCGGGTTATCCATCAATTGCAGGTAGGCGATCGCGTGCTTGATCTCGGCGCGCTCGAAGAAGCGCTGACCACCGTACACGCGATACGGAATCCCGGCGGTAAACAGCGCATGCTCGATCACGCGCGACTGCGCATTGGAGCGATACAGGATCGCGATCTCGCTGCGCGCCGCACCTTCGTTGATCAGACTCTTCGCTTCCTCGATGATCCATTGCGCTTCCTGGATATCGCTGCTCGCTTCATAGATGCGTACCTGTTCGCCATGGCCGGCATCGGTGCGCAGGTTCTTGCCCAGGCGCCGGCTGTTGTTGGCGATGAGCGTATTGGCGGCATCGAGAATGTAGCCGTGCGAGCGATAGTTCTGCTCCAGCTTGATCAGATTCTGCACACGGAATTCGCGCTCGAACGCGGCCATGTTGCCGACATTGGCGCCGCGGAATGCGTAAATGCTCTGGTCGTCGTCGCCGACCGCGAATACCGCGTTATGCTGACCGGCCATCAGCTTCAACCAGTTGTATTGCAGGTTGTTGGTATCCTGGAATTCGTCGACCAGGATGTGCTTGAAACGCGCCTGATAATGTTCGCGCAGGGGCTGGTTACGCGACAGCAGTTCGTAGGTGCGCAACAACAGTTCCGCGAAATCGACCACGCCTTCTCGCTGGCACTGGTTGTCGTAGATGTCATACAGT
>DASVLY010000368.1:0-3132 GCA_036384635.1 Noviherbaspirillum sp.
TGGGCGGCGGCCAGTTGGGCCGCATGTTCGTGCACGCCGCACAAAAGATGGGGTTCAAGGTCGCGGTGCTGGAGCCGGCGCGCGATTGTCCCGCCGGACATGCATCCGATCACCTGATTTGCGCCGACTATACCGACGAAAATGCGCTGGCCGAACTGGCTGCACAGTGTGCGGCAGTGACGACCGAATTCGAAAACGTCCCTGCGCAGAGCATGGCATTCCTGGCGCAACGTACCTTTGTCGCGCCGTCTTCGGCTTGCGTATCGGTTGCACAGGACCGCATTGCGGAAAAACGCTTTTTCACCGAATGCGCGCCGAAATCCGGCGTGCTGCCGGCACCGCACCATATCATCGCGTCCGACGCGGATATCGATGGCATTCCCGATGCGTTGCTGCCGGGCATTCTGAAAACCGCGCGCCTCGGTTATGACGGCAAGGGGCAGGTGCGGGTGCGTACCCGTGAAGAAGCGCGCGTCGCGTTCGCCGCAATGGGCGGCGTGACCTGCATACTGGAGCAGATGCTGCCGCTCGCGTACGAGGTGTCGGTGCTCGCCGCGCGTGGTGCCGACGGCCAGTCGGTGGTTTATCCGATTGCAGAGAACGTGCATCGCGACGGCATCCTGTTTACCACCACGGTTCCCGGCCCGAACGTGACCGCCGAATGCGCGCGTAAGGCGCAGGCAGCGGCGCTGGCGATCATCGGGCAGCTCGGCTATGTCGGCGTGCTATGCATCGAATTCTTCGTGCTGCGGGACGGCTCGCTGGTGGTGAATGAAATGGCGCCACGTCCGCACAACAGTGGCCACTATACGATCGACGCCTGCGTCACCAGCCAGTTCGCCCAGCAGGCGCGTGCGATGGCACGGCTGCCCTTGGGCGATGTGCGTCAGCATTCGCCGGCGGTGATGCTCAACATCCTTGGCGACATCTGGTTCGGCGGCGGGAGCGATCAGCCACGCGAACCCGCATGGGACAAGGTGATGGCGCTGCCCGGCGCGAACCTGCATCTGTACGGCAAGGATGATGCGCGGCGCGGACGCAAGATGGGGCATGTCACTTTCGTCGCGCCCACGCTGGAACAGGCGCAGGCAAATTTGCGTGCCGCTTGCGCGATCCTGGGCATCGCGCCGTGATCGATAGGGAATCAGCATGCGTGACGTGACCCCGGAGCCGACGGCGATTCATGCGGCTGCGCGCATGCTGGAGCAGGGCGGGTTGGTCGCGTTTCCCACCGAAACCGTGTATGGCCTTGGGGCCGATGCCGAAAACCCGGAGGCAGTAGCGAAAATCTACGCGGCCAAGGGGCGTCCGGCGAATCATCCGGTCATCGTGCATCTGGTGCCGGATGCCGATATTGGCTACTGGGCCGATGCAATCCCGACCGAAGCGCGCAAGCTGATCGATGCATTCTGGCCCGGGCCGCTCACGCTGATCTTGAAGCGCGCTGCGCACATTCCCGATGCCGTTTCCGGCGGCCAGGATTCGATCGGCCTGCGTTGCCCGTCGCATCCGGTTGCACAGGCTCTGTTGCAAGCCTTCAAACATGGCAAAGGCGGTGTTGCCGCTCCGTCCGCCAACAAGTTCGGCCATGTCAGCCCGACTACCGCGCAGCATGTGCGCGACGAATTCGGCAGCGGACCGGAAGCACCGGTGACTTGTGTCCTTGACGGCGGACAGAGCGAGGTCGGCATCGAATCGACCATCCTCGATTTGTCGCGCATGGCTACGCATGGACCGGTGCTGTTGCGTCCTGGTCATATCAGCGCCGCGCGCATTGGCGAGGTAATAGGCATTCTTCCTCACACGCCGGACGCCGCCGCGCCGCGCGCATCCGGTACGCTTGACGCGCACTATGCACCGAGTACGCCGGTGGCATTGGTTGAAGCGCTGCACTTGGCTGCCATTACGCAGCAGCTTCATGCCGCCGGGCATCGCGTGGCACTGTTGCGCCGCACTGTCCCTGAGACTCCGGGTGCAGTCGCGCAACTGGGATTGCCGTTCGCAGCAGACGGATATGCACACGATCTATATGCGGCATTACGCAATATGGATAGTGCTCACGCCGATATTATTCTGGTTGAGTCCCCGCCTGCTGACGGCGGCTGGCAAGGTGTGAATGACCGATTGCGCCGCGCCGCGCATGACTCGAAGGGCGTATTGGCGCGTCTGATGGAAGATGACTGAGCCGGGATTTTCGTTGTACTGCAAGCCATTGGCTTGACTTGTCGGCTTGAAGACTGAGCCCCGAGAGCGGCGCGCCTTGCCGGGGCGATTTTGCGTAAGTCCTAATTTGTATTCCTGGAGATACGGAAAGAGAAGACAAAATGCGTCAATTCAAGTTTGTGGCAGTCATGTTCGCGGCTATCGTCCTGGCTGCTTGCGGCGGCAGTGACAATGCATCGTCCAACGCCAACGCCAACGCCAATTCGAACAAGATCAAGTTCAGTTCCCAGGTTTCGTTTGGTGACAGCCTGACCGATGTCGGCACTTATGCAGTGGGAACAATCAAGGCCTTGGGCGGAGGTAAATACACAATCAATTCGGCAACCGCCAAAAACTGGACAGAAGTGGTTGCGGCGCAACTTGATTTGCCTGCCCCTTGTGCGGCACAGACCGGATTGGACGGCGACGCGGCTCAGGGATTCAGTGTCCCTGTCACCAATTTCCCGAATTGCACCGGCTATGCCCAAGGCGGCGCACGGGTGACGAATCCAGTCGGCCCCGGCAACAAGCAGCTCGGGGGGGCCGGTGCTACCCTCGGCCTGCTCACCGTGCCGGTGGTTCGGCAGATCTGGAATCATCTGGCGGCGCATGGTAACGCATTCAAAGGCGATGAAGTCGTGTTCGTGATGGCTGGCGGGAACGACCTGTTCATTAATCTTGACACTTTGTCCGCCAGTGCAGCAGCGGCAGGCACTGAGGCTGGTGCCGCCGAGGCTGCCAATTCGGGGGCCACCCAGCAAAGCATCACCGATGCCGCGCAAGCTGCTGCCGCAGCTTATGTTCAGGCGCATGCAGCGGAGACTGTCCAGGCGATGGGCGTCGCGGGTGCCGAACTGGCCGGTTACGTCAACAATCTCATTCTCGGCAAAGGGGTAAAATATGTGGTAGTAGTCAATTTGCCTGACGCTA
>DASVLY010000369.1:0-4864 GCA_036384635.1 Noviherbaspirillum sp.
TCGCCGTCGCGTACGCAGCGCCCCAGGCGTTCGGCGACCTCCTGCAGCAGCCGGTCGCCTGCCGCATGGCCGAGCGTATCGTTGATATCCTTGAAGCTGTCGAGATCGATGAATAGCACTGCGATCGGCGCCTGCGTGCGAACCATGTGCGCAGTCGCCTGCTTCATGCGGTCTTCAAGCAGCAAGCGGTTCGGCAGACCGGTCAACGTATCGTGAAACGACTGATGCAAGACATAAGCCTCCATCTCCTTGCGTTCAGTAATATCGTGCGACACCACCACCACCACTTGCGGCTCCTTGCTGTCGAGAATGCGTACAAGGCTGGCTTCGGATTCGAGGTACCGCTCGCCTCGCTCGGGGAAAGACAGCCGGTACTGCAAACGGATACGCGCGCCATCCACGACCAACTGTGAAAATGCCGAATGCACCCGCTCGCGATCGGCGTGGTGCACGATCTCGCAATAGGCGCGGCCCGGCAGGATCGCCTTGCCGAATGCAGTCTGGTAGGATGGACTGGCATACAACCAGCCTGCTTCAGTGTCGAGCAGTGCCACGTAATCCCCGGCATGCTGCGCGAGCAGGCGTTCGCTTTCGCTGCCCTGCGCAAGGCTTTCCGCCTGCTGACGAGCAGCGATTTCCTGGCGCAGCGTCTCGTTCAGGTACATCACATGCTCCAGTTGCTGTTTCAGCACCTGATTCATGGACGCCAGATCGAGATCCTTGTGGCCGCGCCGACCGTTTTTCCGCGCCAGATCGATAAAGACCTGGACCTTGGATTTCAACATGTCCGGTGACACCGGCATGAACAGGTAATCGACGGCGCCGAGTTCATAGCCTTTAGCGCGATCGAGGTCGGTGGAGCGATGCGACGTGAGAAAGATAATCGGCGTGTGTTTCGAGCGCGGACGCTGCCGGATCAGCCGGGCTGTCTCGAAGCCGTCGAGCCCGGCCATTTTCACATCCAGGACGATCACCGCGAAATCCTTCTTGAGCAGCATCATCAGCGCTTCCTCGCCGGAGGGGGCGGTTTCGATCCTGGCGTCGAGATCAGTCAGTATGATATGAAGGGCAAACAACGATCCGGAGTCGTCGTTGACGAGCAGGACTCTGATCTCATCAGTCTCAGTGCCAGACATAGACAGTCCACCCTTTACCTGAAGAAGGTGAATCCACGATCACATGCCGCAAAGCATCATGCGTATCGATGTGGGTTGATCGGCGTAAATGTTCTTTTGACGGAGAAAGACGGGCAATGTTCCCGAATTAACATATTGCCCACTATGACATTTGAACGATAAGGAACGTGCACGAAATAATTTCCCGATTTGGACAAGTCTGACGGGATGCAACGCAGGCGGGCGGAAAAAGACACGATTGAATGTCACGTTATGGCTGCAGACTGGTATCGGTCCGGCACAACACTATGCGGAGCAGATCACGGAGCAGAGAGAAACTTTTCTCTTATGGAACCACGGCAATCCGATTCTCACTCATTAGTCTGTGAAAATTTATTTAGCCAACATTCCGTTCATGATTCCAAGAAATATTCCGCCAGCACAGCAGCCGTCATTTGCCTCCTCCTCCGCCGCCTCCTCGGGCAGCAATGCTTTTCCGCAGGATCTGACTCACGAATTTCTACTGACGATAGGCGCAACCACTTTTACCGTGCCGCCGTGCGTGAACAAAAATCCCCCTCTGACGGATGCCTTTATCCTCCAGACCCTGCGCACATTGCGGGATACACCTGCACGTTTTAACTTCAGGCAATCGCCAACGCAACATGGCGGGTGCACGATCCTATACACCCCACATCCTTCAGAACCATTCCCGATCTCTATATCCCTACACCTCGACTGCCATAACCGGCTGCAAACGGTAACGCTGAACCCACGTGACGAGCGCGGGAATGCGGGGTCAATGCAAGCGCATTTCGCACCCAGGCCTTCTTCGGCCGCAGCACTTCAGACCAGCCCTCCCGGCTGGCTGGCCGACGCTGCAGCGGCAAGCTCTGCCGCCAATACGAATGAGCGCCCTCCCAAGCGCAGATGCCAGACCGCACCGGCCCAAGCGCGGGACAGCGCGCCTGCCGCCAGCCACAAGGGAAAGGCATCGGCAAGCGGGAGCAGCCTCCATCGATTGCAGACGCAATTTCGCGCCGCCCAAAAAAACACGGCGTCGGCAAGCGCCGGCGCCGGCGAAGAACCCGCCACGTTGCTGCTCCAATATGCTTCGGGCCTGGCTCAGCAGCGCATTGCGGCACTGGCCAGTTCATCAAGCATGCGGGTGCAAACCATCAACACTTGGCTGGAGGGCATGTGCAAGCAAAGAAACGGCAAAAAAGATCCCCCCGAACTGGCTGCCTGCAAGAAAGTGGTTCTGGCCGCTTGCCTGCAATTGATGGTGAGGGACGGCAGGGCCGAAGACGCCAAAGCGATCATGGAAAAGCGACCGCCGATTGCGGCGGGAGAACTGCTGGTCAAGTTGCCGGGGGAAATGGAAAACTTGAGGACGGCGAGGCGGATCACGGGCAAGAACTGGATCGCCATCAATCAAAAATCAAGGGGGTATAACCTGCTGGCGCTGATTGGGTTGTCGGCGGAGTTGGCGGCTTACGAATCAACAGCTCTTGTCAACTGCGCCAGGAAAACCCCGACTTGCCAGGAATTGGTTGCCTTGACCAATGAGGCAGTCAACCGGAGCTTGCCCTTCGATGGCGCGGATCGTGTCCGCATTGCATCCAATGGCGGCGGCTGGAAGAATCTGGAGGCGGCCAGCAGGTACATGAGCGCCCTGCCGGCGCGGCGCGCGGTTCTGGAGACCAACCTCCAGGCGCAAGGGCAGCCCCTTACCCCGGAACAGATCGACCACGCGCTGGTGCCTTTTACCATTGCCATTAAGGACATGGTGCGCATTCTGTCGCATGACGGCGGCTCAAAGAACCTGGAAGCGACGACTGCTTACCTGGAAGAGCTGCGGAGCCAGCGAGCGACCCTGGAGGGCAACCTCCAGGCACTAGGAATAACCTTTACCCCGGAACAGATCGACCACGCACTGGCGCCTTTCACCATCCCCATGAAGGAACTGGTCCGGATCGTGTCTCAACAGGGCGGATCGCAGCGATTACAAAAAAGGCTACAAGAAATAAGGCATCTATGAACGGTTTATGACTGCAGATTGGTATCAGAACGCATCGCCTGGCACGCGTACCCATCCTTCCATCAGCACCCGGGCGCTGCGGCTCATGATGGCCTTGGTCACGCTCCATTCGCCGTTGGCCTGACTGGCTTCCGCGCCAACCCGCAAGGTGCCCGAGGGATGGCCGAAGCGCACCGCATTGCGCGCACCGCCTCCTGCGGCGAGATTCACCAGCGTGCCCGGTATCGCCGCAGCGGTGCCGATGGCAACGGCTGCCGTACCCATCATCGCGTGGTGCAGTTTGCCCATGGACAGGGCGCGCACGAGCAGGTCAATGTCGGCTGCGGCAACCCGCTTGCCGCTGGAAGCAACGTAATCGGTCGGCCTGGCGACAAAGGCGACCTTCGGCGTGTGCTGGCGTCGAGCGGCTTCATCGATGTGCTTGATCAGGCCCATGCGCAGCGCGCCATAGGCGCGAATCGTCTCGAACATCGCCAGGGCTCTGGCATCGCTGTTGATGGCGTCCTGCAATTCGGCGCCCGTGTAGCCGATGGCTTCCGCATTCACGAAGATGGTCTGGATGCCGGCATTGATCATGGTGGCCCTGAGCGTGCCGACACCAGGGACTTCGAGATCATCGACCAGATTCCCGGTGGGGAACATCGCGCCCCCCGCGCCCTCCTCTTCGGCTGCCGGGTCCATGAATTCAAGTTGCACTTCTGCGGCGGGGAAAGTGACACCGTCGAGCTCGAAATCCCCGGTTTCCTGCACGGCACCGTTGATCATCGGCACGTGCGCGATGATGGTCTTGCCGATGTTCGCCTGCCAGATCCGCACGACCGCCACGCCGTCCTTCGGGATACGACGGGGGTCGACCAGCCCGTTACTGATTGCGAAGGGCCCCACGGCGGCGGAGAGATTGCCGCAGTTGCCGCTCCAGTCGACAAATGCCTTGTCGATGGACACCTGGCCGAACAGGTAATCGACGTCGTGATCGGGACGGCAGGCCTTGGAGACGATGACCGTCTTGCTCGTGCTTGAGGTTGCTCCACCCATGCCGTCAATCTGCTTGCCGTAAGGGTCCGGGCTGCCGATGACACGCAACAGCAGCGCATCGCGTGCGGCGCCCGGCACCTGCGCGGCCTCGGGCAAATCCTGCAGACGGAAAAACACGCCTTTGCTGGTGCCGCCACGCATGTAGGCGGCGGGGATTCTGATCTGGGGTACGTGGGTCATTGTTCAGGCAGTCTGTAGAGATGACGATGCGAGGAAGTCCTGAGCGAATCGCTGCAGCACGCCGCCGGCTTCGTAAATCGACACTTCTTCGGCAGTATCGAGACGACAGGTTACCGGGACTTCCACGCGCTCACCATGCTTACGGTTGATGACGAGGATGAGATCGGTACGCGGCTTGCGTTCGCCAATCACGTCGAAGGTTTCGGTGCCGTCGATGCCCAGTGTGATGCGATTGACGCCCGGCTTGAATTCGAGCGGCAGCACGCCCATCCCCACCAGGTTGGTACGGTGAATACGCTCGAAGCCTTCTGCGACGATGGCTTCCACACCTGCCAGGCGCACGCCCTTGGCAGCCCAGTCGCGCGAAGAGCCCTGGCCATAGTCGGCGCCGGCAATCACAATCAGCGGCTGCTTGCGCTCCATGTAGGTTTCGATGGCTTCCCACATGCGGGTCACCTTGCCATCCGGTTCGATGCGTGCCAGGGAGCCCGCT
>DASVLY010000370.1:0-2109 GCA_036384635.1 Noviherbaspirillum sp.
ATGTGGATCGGCTCCTGGTCGCAGTTGCTCAGGTCGACCGATCGTCGGCGGTTTTCGTGGTACGGGTTGCTCATGTACTGCTTTCCCGATGCCTGTGGAAACAGGGCGTCGAATTGCGGTCGCGTACATCTGGAGACGAACGCAAGTTGAAGGCGGCCCAAAGTCGGCAACGCACCTTTTCATTCCGCGCTGCTCCAACTGTCGTCAAGCGCGGCGGTACGCCCCTTGTTTTCGGGAAATGCCAATTATATGCGTGGTCCTGCATTTGGTGAACTCTGCATGTGAATTTAATGGCAGAGGCGACAGGTCCCGATCCGCCCGGTCTCGCCAGCCGCCGGATTTCCACTTTGTCCTACAAGGCAATCGGGAACAGTCCGATAGAACTCATCCGTGCGGGTTCTTAAGATCAGCACAAACTCGCAGAAACAACGCGGCATATCGGTGGCGTACCGGCGCTTTGGCGCCGAAAGATGCCACACGGGAAAAGATTGCCCGGTTCCAGTGCTGAGACTTCGTGAGGATGCGTCAAATCACATCAGGAGGCGCCGTCAGGCTCTTCCAGTTTTGCGTGACATGGCTACAATGAAGTCGTCGATAGTGTACTGAGCCGGGGTACAACAGGGAGTGAACCAGTATGCTGTCGATAACATACCGGGAAGAAATCGAACGCTGTATCGCTCCGGCGAGGCCGCTGGCACCTGCCGGAACCGATGCGGACAATGGCAAGCTGACGTTGCAACCAGCCCGGCGCAGTTGGCATGCGTCGGATCTTTGAGCAGGGTAGCCTCATGGACAAGTCTGATTCCACCCATCCTTGCGATCCCCTCGTCGCTATCCAGCAGGGCGACTGGACCGCTTATCGCAACCATATCTCGACCCAGGCCGGGCATCCCGGCGAAACCGAGGACGAGCGCACAGGCACTTTTGCCGAGCCCGTACAGCAGCAGGATACGGCGGGTGAGCCGCTGCACGGCGAGGAGGACATTCTGGCCTATCGCCGGCGCTGCGCGCGCGCCTACATCGGCATGAACGGCCGCCTGGGCGGCCGTGCCTACCGGCCCAATGAGCCGGTGATCCTGACCCAGGAAGCGGTTCAGGAACTGGCCGAGTTGAATCGTCTGCTGCGCGAAGAACGTGCGCTGAAGAAAAAGGCCGGCTGATACCCTGGGGGCGGGCACCGCACCCTGTAGGTGCCTGACGCGACTTCGTGTAGGAAAAACGGAAGCTTCCCGCAAACGCAGACGCCATGCGGCTCTTGCTCGCATGCGCCGTTGCTCGCAGCGTGAGACGGCAGCGCGAGCGGGCGCGGGCTTCCCGTATAATCGTGCGCGTCACACAGGGGCGCATTATCGACCTTATCGAGCTTGCCGCACTATCAGGATTGCAGTGAGCAAGCGCCCGCGCTCGAAACGGATGCGAACAACAATGAAGGGACCCGTGGGCAAGGACGGCGCAACGTGATCGCGCAACGCCGTCATCCACGCGACCGACCTCGGTGCTCATAAAGGTAAGTTTCACGACATGGCAGAAATTTCTTGGTTGCGCGCAACTGGCCTGACCGCGCAAATCGTCGCAGCAACCGATTGGACCGCCAGCCCCCTGGGCGCGCCGACCCACTGGTCGTCCACGCTGCGGACCACCCTCAATATCGCACTGCGTTCGCCCACGCCCAGTCTGCTGGTGTGGGGTGCCGGCCGTCATGTGCTCTACAACGATGCGTTCGCCGCCTGTATCGGCGCAGCCCACCCGGCCGCGTTCGGTGCTGCGCTGGCTGGTTCGCACATGTGGACTGGTGCCAGTGGCCGCTGCGAATCTGCCATCGAAGCCGCGTTCGCCGGCGAGCAACAGCAGCTGTGCCGTCTGCCCTTGTTCCACGATGACAACCAGGCGATAGCCACCGGCAACCAATGGGATTTCACCTGCCTGCCGGTGTGGGAAGAGAAGGGGGATGCAGGCGACGACCAGGTGGCCGGCGTGCTGTGCTCCCTGAACCGAGCCAGTGGACTGGATGCGGCGCTGGCCCATACCGACCTGCTGCGCGACCTGATGGAGCAGTCGCCCAGCTTCAAGGCCGTGGTGCGAGGGCCGCAGCACGTATTCGAGCGCGTC
>DASVLY010000371.1:0-3738 GCA_036384635.1 Noviherbaspirillum sp.
GGCTGCGGACCGGTTTGCCTCGTTCGACCCCGCATTCAAGGCGAATGCGAAGGCGGGGGCGAAATGGCGGAAGAAGCTGCCGGGGGAGAAGTAATCAGACCAGCGGCAAGGCTGTCGTATCCTTGATCCGTTGCAGCGCAAAGCTCGACTTCACATCGAGCACCGCCGGATGCTTCAACAGCGTTTCCATCATGAAGCGGGAGAAATGCTTCATGTCTTCCACATGCACGCGCAGCAGGTAGTCCATTTCGCCCGTCATTGCATAACAGGCGACCACCTCCGGCCAGCTTGCTACTGACGCTGCAAAATCGGCGCGCGGCGAGCGGGCGCCGCCGGCCGGCGTGTCGCTGTGCTTCTCCAGCCGCACATTCACATATGCAAGCAGCCCGAGGCCGATCTTGTCGGGATCGAGCAGCGCTACATATTGGCGGATCACGCCCGTCTCTTCCAGGTTCCTGATGCGGCGCAGGCACGGCGACGGCGACAAATTTACCCGTTCCGCCACTTCCTGATTGGTCAACCTGCCGTCCGACTGCAGGACGGCCAGGATTTTCCGATCGGTTTTGTCGAGTTCAATGTTTGGCATAAAAATCCAATGGATGAATTTAACTGGCAATATTATTGCGTATATTTATATTTTGCGGGCATTATTTGCAATTTAATGCTATCACCTCTTGCCTATACTGTAAATCATATGATTCTGATTCCACGAGGAGACAAGCATGGATTTCCAGCCATGGGACAACCCGATGGGCACCGATGGTTTTGAATTCATCGAGTACGCGGCGCCGGACCCCAAAGCGCTTGGCGCACTGTTCGAGCAGATGGGTTTCACTGCAATCGCCCGCCATCGCCACAAGGACGTGACGCTGTACCGGCAGGGCGAGATCAACTTCATCATCAATGCGGAAAAGGATTCGTTCGCGCAGCGTTTCGCGCGCCAGCACGGGCCGTCGATCTGCGCGATCGCATTGCGTGTGAGGGATGCCGCCGATGCCTACAAGCGCGCGCTGGAGATGGGGGCCTGGGGTTTCGACAACAAGACCGGCCCGATGGAGCTGAACATCCCGGCGATCAAGGGCATCGGCGATTCGCTGATCTACTTCGTCGACCGTTGGCGTGGCAAGGACGGTACATGCGGTGCGATCGGCGATATCAGCATTTACGATGTCGACTTCGTCGGCATTCCCGGTGCCGAGCCTCATCCGAAAGGCGTCGGCCTCACCTACATCGATCATCTGACGCACAACGTACACCGCGGCCGCATGAAGGAGTGGGCCGAGTTTTACGAGCGCCTGTTCAATTTCCGCGAGATCCGCTATTTCGACATCGAAGGCAAGCTGACCGGCCTGAAGTCGAAGGCGATGACATCCCCTTGCGGCAAGATCCGCATCCCGATCAATGAATCGTCCGACGACAAGTCGCAGATCGCGGAATACCTCGACCTGTACCACGGCGAAGGCATCCAGCACATTGCACTGGGCACCGACGATATCTATGCGGCGGTCGGACAGATGAAAGCGAGGCAGGTGGTATTCCAGGATACGATCGACACCTATTACGACCTGGTGGACAAGCGCCTGCCGAACCATGGCGAGCGCATCGAAGACCTGAAGCGGCTGCGCATTCTGATCGACGGCACCAGCAATGCGAGCAAGCGCGAACTGTTGTTGCAGATTTTCACGCAGAACGTGATCGGGCCGATTTTCTTCGAAATCATCCAGCGCAAGGGGGATCTGGGCTTCGGCGAGGGCAATTTCCGCGCATTGTTCGAATCGATCGAGCTGGATCAGATACGGCGCGGGGTGTTGAAAGACGAACGTATTTCCGTGTAAAGAATAAAGAATGTTCCCTCTCTTCAATGGGAGGAGCTGCAAGGGTTGAAACAAGGGGGCGGTGATCATGAACACCAGAGTCGATCATCCGGATTTCTTCAAGACGCTGGAAGAAAAATCCGGCGGCGGCAAGCTGCGCGGCAATTACGACGCCGCCGACGAGCATTACGTCGTCAGACAAGACTGGGCAGCGTACACGCCTGAACAGCATGCGTTGTGGCGCCGCCTGTACCAGCGCCAGGCGAAACTGGTGCCTGGCCGCGCATGCGATGCCGTCATCGACAGCCTTGCCAGGCTCGATGTGTCCGGCGGCATTCCGCAATTCGCGCGCGCGAGCGAGGCAATTTACAAGGCAACCCGCTGGGAATTGATCGCAGTGCCCGGTCTGATCCCGGACCTGACCTTCTTCGAGCATCTGGCCGCGCGCCGTTTCCCGGTCACGGTCTGGCTGCGCGAGGAGCATGAGTTCGACTACATCGTCGAGCCCGATGTGTTCCATGATTTCTTCGGTCATGTGCCGCTGCTGTTCAATTCGATCTTCGCCGACCATCTCCAGGAATACGGCAAGGGCGGCCTGAAAGCGTTAAAGCTCGATGCGTTGAAATATCTGGCGCGCCTGTACTGGTATACGATCGAGTTCGGCCTGATCCAGAGTCCGCAAGGATTGCGCGCATATGGCGCGGGTATTCTGTCTTCCTGCGGTGAAATCGAGTATTGCCTGACCAGCCCGACGCCGCGCCGCATTCTGCTCGATGCCGAACGGGTGATGCGTACTCAGTACAAGATCGACACCTACCAGGAAACCTATTTCGTGATCCGCGACTTCGAGCACCTGTTTGCCGCGACAGCGCCGGATTTCACGCCGATTTATGAAAAACTGAAAAACATGGATGGTTTGCCGGTGAACATTTTGTTGCCAAGTGAACTAAACATGCCACCGAACGGTACGGCAGCATAAACGCCTTATTCACACGCTATGCTGCACCGTACATTGAGTGACGCATACGCCTGTGCTAATGTGAAACTGTCAAAAGCTGAACGACCCGCCCACAAGGCAGGCCAGTTTGACGGCGAAACCATCGCATCCAAAAACACGATTTTTGGTTTGGAGACTGAATGAACGCACCTCTGATGCCCGGTCAACCCCCGCTGCTGGACGACATTTCCCTCGACGACAAATTCACGCTGGAGCGTGGACGCGCTTTCATCACCGGCACCCAGGCATTGATCCGCCTTGCGATGATGCAACGCAAGCGCGACGAAAGGGCGGGGCTGAACACTGCCGGCTACATCACCGGCTATCGCGGTTCTCCCTTGGGCAATGTCGACATGACCGCGATGAAAGCGCAGAAGCACCTCGAAGCGCATCAGGTCAAATTTCATCCCGGTATGAACGAAGACCTGGCTGCGACCGCCGTGTGGGGCACGCAACAGGTGAATCTGTTCCCGGGCGCAAAGTACGACGGCGTATTCTCGATGTGGTACGGCAAGGGACCGGGCGTGGACCGCTGCGGCGACGTGTTCAAGCATGCGAACATGGCCGGCACCGACAGGAACGGCGGCGTGCTGGTGTTGGCCGGCGACGACCATGCGGCGAAGTCTTCCACCACCGCGCACCAGAGCGAACACATTCTGAAAGCCTGCGGCATTCCGGTGCTGTATCCGTCGTCGGTGCAGGAATATCTCGACTACGGCTTGCACGGCTGGGCCATATCGCGTTACACGGGCCTGTGGGTGGCGATGAAATGCGTAACCGACATCGTCGAATCCGGCGCTTCGGTCGATCTCGATCCGGACCGGGTGCAGATCGTTCTGCCCACCGATTTCGAACTGCCGCCCGGCGGCCTCAACATCCGCTATCCGGATACCGTGCTCGACCAGGAAGCGCGGATGAACAATTACA
>DASVLY010000372.1:0-11374 GCA_036384635.1 Noviherbaspirillum sp.
CGATTGCAGGGCACAAGAAAATTGTTTTGCCCGTGTTGCAAATGCTCGTCGGGGGAGCCACCCCGACTGCGGCTTTGCGCCTTGCACTCACCTCCGATCAACTCGGCCAAACCGAAATTTGAAGGTGGTCGGACCACTAGCCGCAGTCGAAAATAAAAAGGCACCCGAAGGTGCCCTTGCTGTAAAGCTCGCGTCGATTACTCCGCAGCTTGCTCAGCAGCGCGGCGACTCGGCAGTTTTTCCTTGATGCGAGCCGATTTGCCGGAACGGTCACGCAGGTAATACAGTTTCGCCCGGCGGACGTCACCGCGACGCCTGACTTCGATCGAAGCAATCAGCGGGGAGTACAGTTGGAAAGTACGCTCCACACCTTCACCGGAGGAAATTTTGCGAACGATGAAATTAGAGTTCAGACCACGGTTGCGGCGCGAAATCACAACACCTTCATAGGCCTGTGCACGTTTGCGGGTGCCTTCCACCACGTTCACGTTAACGATCACGGTATCGCCCGGCGCGAAGTCGGGGATATTCTTGCCCAGGCGGGCGATTTCTTCTTGCTCGAGTTTTTGGATCAAGTCCATTTTTTTCTCCTGAAACCATCTTGCCGGCGCTTCGGTATGGTTTGCCCGGTAGAGGATGGGATTAAAACATGCGGAAAACTTATCCGCTCGCACTACAAACAGCTTAAAACCTTTTCATCGGCACGCGACAGCAATCCTGCTGTACGCGCTTTTTCAATCAAGTCTGGGCGCTTCTTCGCAGTCGCTGCAAGCGACTGTTGGCGCCGCCATTTTTCAATTTCCGCATGGTTCCCGCCCAACAACACCGGCGGTACCGCAACGCCTTCATACATTTCCGGTCGCGTGTAATGCGGACAATCCAGCAAGCCATTGACGAAACTGTCTTCGACCGCCGAACCCTCATCATTCAATACGCCAGGCAACTGGCGGATCACTGCATCCATCAATGCCATTGCAGGCAACTCGCCGCCCGACAAAACGAAATCGCCAAGGCTGATCTCCTCATCGACGCAGCGGTCCAGCAAACGCTGATCGACCGCTTCGTACCGGCCACACAACAATACCAGGCCGGGTTCCGCCTTTAGCTCTATCACACGCGTGTGTGTAAGCGGCTTGCCTTGAGGCGACAGGTAAATCACCCGTGACCGTTGCACGCCTTGCTGCATCTGCCGTGCCTTGGCCGCCTCAATCGCGGCTTCCAATGGCTTGGCCAGCATCACCATCCCCGGCCCGCCACCGTACGGTCTGTCGTCGACAGTCCGGTAATTATCAGTGGTGAAATTGCGCGGATTCCATAACGACAATGCACACTTTTTTTGCTCAAATGCGCGTCGGGTAATACCCGACTGCGCAATCGCGGCGAACATGTCTGGAAACAGCGTGATGACATCAAACTGCATCCTGCCCTCCGCTCAGAAATCCAAGCCCCAATCCACTGTAATCTTCTTTGTCGCCTGATCCACCGTTTTAACGAACTGGTCGACAAATGGAATCATCCACTCCTTCGGCTTATCGTTGCCGGCAAGCGGCAACGCCCGCACCTGCAAGATCGGGTGCGCCCCGTTGTCCATCAGATCGATCACGCTTCCCAAGCTTTCGCCCTGCTGGTTTTCGACTTCCAGTCCGATCAGGTCAACCCAGTAGAACTCATTGTCGGCCAGCGCCGGAAAATGGCTGCGCCGAACTTGCACCGTCGCACCCTTGAGCGCTTCGGCCGCATCGCGATCTACCACACCCACCAAGCGGGCAACCACGTCTTCGCCGTGGATCTTCGACTGCATCACATCGACATCACGCAAAACCGGCTTGTCGAACCACCATGTCTTCGCGTGCAGCAGCGCATCCGCATCGGCAGAATAGCGCCTGATCCTGACCCAGCCTTGAATGCCGTAGGCACCGGCCACATGACCGACCAGCACCAGATCGTCAGGGACGCCCGTCACCGAGAAATTTTTTACTGACAAATCCGTGGATAAAATTAAGCAGCGGCTTTCTGGCCAGCCTCTTTCAGCAGACGGCCAACGGTCTCCGATGGTTTCGCGCCAACGCCTTTCCAGTACACCAGGCGATCCTGCGCAATGCGGAAGCCCTCATCCTTGCCAGCAGCGATCGGATTGTAAAAACCGATGCGCTCGATGAAACGACCATCGCGACGGTTGCGCGAGTCGGTAACGACAATGTTGTAAAACGGACGCTTTTTGGCACCGGCACGAGATAAACGAATAACGACCATAATTTGCTTCCAGAAGTTGTTAGAAGGCGGAAAAATCCAAAAATTATAGCCTGTTTTTCGCGCACCCTGCAAGATTGAAAATACAATCCTCTGACATTGCCTTGCCCAACTCCCTCATGCACACTATGTCCGCCCGAACCAATAGATCTCGATCAATGGCTGTATTTCGTAAAAACAAGACCTTTGCCACCTTCCTTGCCGCCACTGTGGGCGGCATGGGAGTTCATCGTTTTTACCTTTTTGGTAAAAACGATGCGTGGGGATGGACGCATTTAGCGACTATTCCATGCGCATTATTCCTGATGTGGCTAAAACCCGGCCAACCGCTGTTATTCCTGACCGCTCCGCTGGTGATTTCGATTCTGGCAGCCCTCATCGAAGCGCTGGTGATCGGCCTGACCACGGATGAAGAATGGGATGCCAGACACAATCCGGATTCAGGCAGGCAATCAAAATCCGGCTGGCCGCTTGTGATTCTGCTGGTATTGACGTTGGGTGGCGGTGCGATAGCGGCAATCGCCACTATCGCACGCACGTTCGATCTGCTATTTACCGGCGGCGCATACGGCTAACCTCCTCCGACAATCAGCAACATCCGTCTCGATCATCTTCAAAAAAACTAGAGCGCATGCGCTGCCGGCCTTTCTATCGGCGGAGTTCCCTCCTTGAACAATTGCTGAAGCTGCTGACGAAACTCCGGCGTGTCTTCATGCTGGTGCACCGCGACCGCATGTTGTACTGCCGCCTCCAGTAACTCTTGGTTGGTATCGGCCGCGATCGCAACGGAACAATTCGACTCACTCGGAAATTCGCGGCAATCAGTGAATTTGCGGGCCATGATTGGATTCCTCGAATAGATGCATTAAATATGATCTGCAGACGGGATATGGAAATGGATCTGTGCATGCAGAACAACGTGTGACAAAGTGCTACGCTTTGTTTACAAGAAGCACATCCCTGAGCTGCAAGAGAGTTGCTGCAACAGGATTTGTGCAAGTCGAATACCCAGCGATTCGGCTGGGCTCACCGGATCAAATTGAAACACTAGCGGTCTCCAGCAGCTGACAACCGTCGATCTTCCAACTACTGTCTTCTTCCTGCTGCATCCAGAAAATCGCAAGCCAGACATGGCTATCGCTATCGGTCACGCGCACGATCTGGATCGCGTCGCCGTCGATCACTTCAGGCTGGGAAAAGATCGCTCGCTGATGACGATAAATCGGGTTGTACTGCTCTTTGATAAGCCGCAGAAAATTATCTGCGCTGCCGATCAGCATGCGCTTCTCGGACGTCGCCAGTTCGAACGCGCTTGCAGCATCATCGTTGGCCAATGCATCCAACTGGGATTGCACTGTTTCGTGAATTGCGAGTGCATCGGCAGACGTGATAGCCTCCACAGCCATCGCATTGAGGCACGACACGCCGGAAAGCCCGACCAGCAAACCTGCCAATATCAACAAACGTTTCATGATCGCCTCCCGATCAGGAAGAACGCTTATTTCAGTATATGGCAGATTTTAAAAAGTGCTAAAAACTCAAAAAGCGGCCTCCGGCCACTTCGGTGGAATCCGGGATCAGAACTGGTCTTCCGGCAACGCCAGCACACCAGCGCTACCCTCCACAATCGCAGTGCGATATGCTGCCGCCTGCGGCAGCATATGATCGGCGAAAAAGCGCGCGGTAGCGATCTTGGCCTGATAAAACTTCGCATCACCCTCACCGGCTTTGAGCTTGCGCTGCGCGGCCAGAGCAGCGCGCGCCATCTGCCAGCCGCCTAGCACGATGCCGGCCAGTTTCAGGTACGGCACACTGCCCGCGAACACGCCTTTAATATCTGATTTGAAGTTGGCGACGATATAGTTGACAACCTCTTCCAGCGCGTTGGAACCAGCGGCAAGCCGGGCGCAGATCACAGCAAGGTCGGGCGATGAGGAAGCGGAAAGTTCTTCTTCGGTACGACGCACCTGCGCGAGAACTTCCTTGGCGATTGCACCGGCATCGCGCGCAGTTTTGCGCCCCACCAAGTCGTTTGCCTGAATCGCGGTCGTACCTTCGTAAATCGGCAAGATGCGTGCATCGCGATAGTATTGCGCAGCACCGGTTTCTTCAATGAAGCCCATGCCGCCATGCACCTGTACGCCATTGGACGTGACATCGAGCGACATCTCGGTCGACCAACCTTTGACGATCGGCACCATGTATTCGTAGAACGATTGGTTCACCTTGCGCACTGCGTCGTCGACGTGATGACGCGCGACGTCGGATGCAGCAGCGGTGACATACGCCAATGCGCGTGCCGCTTCGGTTTGCGCACGCATCGACATCAGCATGCGGCGCACATCCGGGTGACGAATGATTGCGACCGGGCCGCAGGAGCCGGCAAGGTCGCGCGACTGCAAACGGTCGCGCGCATATTGCACAGCCTTCTGGTAGGCACGCTCGGCAATGCCGATGCCCTGCATGCCGACTGCGAAACGAGCCGCATTCATCATGATGAACATGTATTCAAGACCGCGGTTTTCCTCACCAACCAGCGCACCGACTGCACCGCCATGGTCGCCGAACTGCAGCACCGCAGTCGGGCTGGCCTTGATGCCAAGCTTGTGTTCGATCGATACGCAATGCACATCGTTGCGTGCACCGAGCGATCCGTCGGCATTGACCAGGAACTTTGGCACCACGAACAGCGAAATACCTTTCACGCCTTCCTGCGCATTGGGCGTACGCGCAAGCACCAGATGCACGATGTTCTCCGCCATGTCGTGCTCGCCGTAGGTGATGAAGATCTTGGTGCCTGAAATCTTATAGGTACCGTCGCCCTGCGGCACAGCGCGTGTGCGCACCAGCGCGAGATCCGAACCCGCCTGTGGCTCGGTCAGGTTCATCGTACCGGTCCATTTACCAGAAATCAGATTCGCCAAGTAAAGATTCTTTTGTTCTTCGCTGCCGGCGGTCATCAATGCTTCGATCGCGCCGTCGGTCAGCAGCGGGCACAACGCGAACGAAAGGTTGGCCGAATTGAGCATTTCGATGCAGGGAGTCGCTACCAGCTTCGGCAAGCCCTGACCGCCGAATTCGACCGGATGCTGGACGCCCTGCCAACCGGCCTCGCTGAACGCCCTGAACGCCTCCTTGAAACCCTTGGTGGTGGTGACCTTGCCATCCTGCCACCAGCTCGGCTCCCTGTCGCCTGCCACATTCAGCTCCGCAACCACCTCGCTGCAGAACTTCGCATGCTCTTCCAGCACCGCTTCCACGGTTTCCGGACTCGCGTCTGCACAACCCGGAAGTGCATTCACCTCAGGCAGACCTGCGAGTTCGTTCAGCACAAACAGCATGTCCTTCAGCGGGGCGACATAGCTCATCGGAGGCTCCCAAAAACAGGCAGAGTGCAGGGTGAGCGCAGCGACTCGCCCTGCTCCTTCATTGATTAACCAAGCTCTGCAACGAGTTGCGGCACGATTTCAAACAGATCGCCCACGATGCCGTAGTCGGCAACGGAGAAGATCGGAGCTTCCGAGTCCTTGTTGATCGCAACGATCGTCTTCGAATCCTTCATGCCTGCCAGGTGCTGAATCGCGCCCGAGATGCCGACTGCGATGTACAGTTGCGGCGCAACGATCTTGCCGGTCTGTCCAACCTGCCAGTCGTTCGGCACGAAACCGGCGTCGACTGCGGCGCGGGATGCGCCCATTGCCGCACCCAGCTTGTCGGCCAGCGGCTCAAGGATCTTGAAGTTCTCACCGGAACCCATGCCGCGGCCGCCGGACACGACGACTTTCGCGGCGGTCAGTTCCGGACGATCGGATTTCGCCAGTTCACGCGACACGAACGAGGACTTGCCGGAGTCGGCAACCGCAGTCACGGTTTCGATTGCAGCCGAGCCGCCGGCAGCAGCTGCGTCGAAGCCGGTGGTGCGCACGGTGATGACTTTTACCGCATCGGTCGACTGCACAGTGGCAATCGCATTGCCGGCATAGATCGGACGCTCGAAGGTATCGGGCGAATCGATCTTGGTGATTTCCGAGATCTGGCCAACGTCGAGCCTGGCGGCCACGCGCGGCAGGATGTTCTTGCCGTAGGCGGTTGCCGGAGCCAGAATGTGCGAGTAGCCGGAAGCCAGGGCCAGCCCCTGCTCGGCGACATTCTCGGCCAAACCGTCGCCGAAGTGTGCAGCGTCGGCTACCAGAACCTTGGCGACTCCGGCGATCTTCGACGCAGCTTCGGCAGCACCGCCACAATTGTGACCGGCAACCAGGACATGGACATCGCCGCCGCATTGGACGGCAGCGGTAACGGTATTGAGCGTGCTTCCCTTGAGCGAAGCGTTGTCGTGTTCAGCAATGACAAGTGCGGTCATGATGGTTTTTCCCGATCTGAAAATGTTTAGATGACTTTCGCTTCGTTCTTCAACTTGGCAACCAGCGTGGCGACGTCCGGCACGATGACGCCGGCGGAACGCTTCGGCGGCTCAGCAACTTTCAGGGTCTTGATGCGCGGCGTGACATCCACACCGAGATCAGCCGGCTTGACGGTATCGATCGGCTTCTTTTTCGCCTTCATGATGTTTGGCAGAGTGACGTAACGCGGCTCGTTCAAGCGCAGGTCGGTGGTGATGATGGCCGGCAGTTGCAGCGCGACGGTTTCCAGGCCGCCGTCGACTTCACGGATCACGGTGGCTTTGCCGTCTTCCAGCGTTACCTTGGACGCGAAGGTTGCTTGCGGCCAGCCAAGCAATGCGGCGAGCATCTGGCCAGTTTGGTTGCAGTCGTCGTCAATGGCCTGCTTGCCGAGGATGATCAACTGGGGCTGCTCCTTGTCGGCCAGCGCCTTGATCAGCTTGGCTACCGCCAGCGGCTGCAGCTCGGTATCGGTTTCAACCAGGACACCACGGTCGGCGCCAATCGCCATCGCAGTGCGCAGGGTCTCCTGGCACTGCGTCACGCCACAGGAAACAGCCACCACTTCGGTCACCTTGCCGGCTTCTTTCAGGCGGATCGCTTCTTCCACCCCGATTTCGTCAAACGGGTTCATCGACATCTTGACGTTGGCAATGTCGACGCCTGTGCCGTCGGACTTGACGCGAACTTTCACGTTGAAGTCCACCACGCGCTTGACTGGAACCAAAACTTTCATAGCTTTGCCTTTGTAAAAAACAATTGACGTTAACGTAAACCAAGCAGTGATTATAAAAGAGAACCTACTCTGCCGAAGAAATTTGGAACGATCGTTCTATTTACGTGCGACCAGTATGCACTGAAATTCGCCAAAAATGTAAAAGAACGTTTTGAGTGCCTTCTCGGTTCCAGCATGGAATCAATGTGGAAGGCGTTGCCGGGAAGAGGGATGCTGTCAGCGCTATTTGCGCTTCATGAAGAAGGTGAATTCTTGATTGTTTTCGCTCTGGCCGACCAGCGTATTACCAGTTTGCTTTGCAAATGCCTGGAAATCGCGCACTGAACCGGGATCAGTGGCAATCACGCGCAAGATTTCACCGCTGGACATCTCCGCCAGCGCCTTCTTGGCTTTCAAGATTGGCAACGGACAATTCAAGCCGCGGGCATCTAGCTCTTTGTGAAATTCCATGGTCATTGCTCTGTAAAGAGAAGAATGGACTGGGAATTTCGATTCTACCGCAAATACAGAGGAATTTGTGCAACGCAACAAGTCATGAGAAGCAACGTATCGATTCAAGGGACTGACCGGGAAACTCGCACGCCCTCTGTGCGAGTTTCGGGTTGGCCATCGCTCGATTAGCCCGGCGCGCCAGAGCCGCAGTTTTTCCGGCTCGGTGCACACGTAACAAGCTAACAAGCGCATCATGCGCGCTGACGCACCCAGTCGGTCACGCCGTCAAGCGCCTTGGGCAAGCCACTCGGATCGGTGCCGCCGGCTTGCGCCATATCGGGACGCCCGCCACCCTTGCCACCGACTTGCTGCGCAACAAAGTTAACCAGTTCGCCCGCCTTCACTTTTGTGACGGCGTCGGCGGTGACGCCTGCGATCAGACTGACCTTGCCGTCGTTGACAGTGGCCAGCACAATGGCTGCGGTTTTCAGCTTGTCCTTCAACTTGTCCATGGTTTCGCGCAGGGCTGGCACGTCGGCGCCATTCAGCGTCGCAGCCAACACCTTGATACCGTTCACATCCGTCGCCTTGGCGAGCAATTCATCACCTTGGGCGGAAGCGAGCTTGCCCTTGACCGCGGCGAGTTCCTTCTCCAGCGCCTTCACCTGTTCGAGCACGCTGCCAATGCGGGTGGAAAGCTCCGCGGGCGTTGCCTTCAGTGTGCCCGCGACCTGATTCACGGTCGACTCCAGCGACTGCAAGTAGGCCAGCGCATTGTCGCCGGTGACCGCCTCAATGCGGCGCACACCGGCAGCCACACCGCTCTCGGACACGATCTTGAACAAGCCGATGTCGCCGGTGCGCTGCACATGCGTGCCGCCGCACAGCTCCTTGGACGAGCCGATGGAAAGCACGCGCACTTCGTCACCGTACTTTTCACCAAACAGCATCATCGCGCCCGACTTTTGCGCTTCCTCGATTGGCATCACGCGCGCAACAGTCGCTTCGTTGGCGAGGATCTCGGCGTTGACGATCGCTTCCACCTTGCGGATCTGCTCGGCGGTCATCGGGCCGTTGTGCGCGAAGTCAAAACGTGTACGCTCGGCATTGACCAGCGAGCCCTTCTGCTGAACGTGCGCACCAAGGACTTCGCGCAATGCCTTGTGCAGCAGGTGGGTCGCACTGTGGTTGCGCATGGTTTTCGCGCGCTTTTCCGCATCGACGCGGGCAACGACGGTGTCGCCGACCTTGATCGTGCCTTCGACAATGCGGCCATGGTGGCCGAACACATCGGACTGGATCTTCAGCGTGTCTTCAACCAGAAAGCGCGACGCGGCATTGCGCAATTCGCCGGTGTCGCCCATCTGGCCGCCAGACTCGGCATAGAACGGTGTGTGGTCAAGCACTACCACCGCGTCGTCGCCAGACTTGGCTTCCTGCACTGGCGTGCCTTCCACATAGACGGCCGTTACGCGCGCAGTGTCATGCACCAGCTTGTCGTAGCCGTGGAAGGTGGTCGGGCTGCCGCTGTATTCGAGTCCCTGCGCCATTTTGAATTTGCCGGTTTCGCGCGCGCGCTGACGCTGCTCTTCCAGCAAAACATTAAAGCGTACCTCGTCGACTGTCACGCCGCGCTCGCGACAGACATCGGCAGTCAGGTCAACCGGGAAGCCGTAGGTGTCGTGCAGCTTGAACGCGGTATCGCCATCGATCTGCTTTGCGCCGGAGGCAAGCGCCTTCTCGAGGATTTCCATGCCGTTGGCGATGGTGCGGAAGAATGCATCCTCTTCCTGCTTCAGCACTTCGGTCGCGCGCTTCTCGTTCTGGCGCAGTTCCGGATAGGCGTCGCCCATCTCGGCGACCAGCGTCGGCACCAGGGCATGGAAGAACGGCTTGCGCGCACCGAGTTTGTAACCGTGACGGATCGCGCGACGGGCGATTCGGCGCAGCACGTAGCCGCGGCCTGCATTGCTCGGGATGACGCCATCGACAACGGTGAACGTGCAGGCGCGGATGTGGTCGGCAATCACCTTCAGGGACGGTGCATCCTTGTCGCATTCACCGGCACCAGCCGCATCCACCACTTTCTTTGCAGCGGCGATGAGGTTCACAAAGGTGTCGATCTCATAGTTGCTGTGCACATGCTGCAATACCGCGGTAATGCGCTCAAGACCCATGCCGGTGTCCACGCTCGGTTTGGGCAGCCTGTGCATGACGCCCGCTTCGTCGCGGTTGAACTGCATGAACACGTTGTTCCAGATCTCGATGTAGCGGTCACCGTCTTCATCGGGCGATCCGGGCGGACCGCCGGGAATCTCGGGGCCATGGTCGTAGAAGATCTCGGTGCAGGGGCCGCAGGGGCCGGTGTCCCCCATCATCCAGAAGTTGTCGGACGCATAGCGCGCGCCCTTGTTGTCGCCGATACGCACAATACGATCGGCCGGCACACCCACGGTCTTGTTCCAGATTTCGTACGCTTCGTCGTCTTCCGCATAGACGGTGACCCACAGCTTTTCCTTCGGCAGCTTGAACACTTCGGTCAGCAGTTCCCATGCATACACAATCGCGTCGTGCTTGAAGTAATCGCCGAAGCTGAAGTTGCCCAGCATCTCGAAGAAGGTATGGTGGCGCGCGGTATAGCCGACGTTTTCCAGATCATTGTGCTTGCCGCCGGCGCGAATGCATTTTTGTGCTGTGGTGGCGCGCGTGTAGGGCCGCTTGTCGAAACCCAGGAACACATCCTTGAACTGATTCATACCGGCGTTGGTAAACAACAGCGTCGGATCATCGCCCGGCACGACCGGACTGGACGGAACGATGGTGTGGCCCTTGGATTCGAAAAATTTCAGGAATTTGTCGCGGATCTCAGACGATTTCATGTTTTAGGCGAAAGGTGGGATGCATTGCAAACCTTTGATTATACGTGATAACTCCTGTCGATTGAGCCGCTGCCGGGCAGGTCGGATAAACCAAAGTTGCAGTGAGGGCTGGTTTGCGCAACCAGCCAGACAGCGTTAGTTGCGGCCGCAAGAAGCTGTCTTGAACAATCCTGGATTGAGAAAATCAAGGCATGACATCTCTGCGCTGATTCCGAGACGTGCTCAAACAGGAGTCTCAGTCCGCCCAGCCTGCTCTACCGTCGCCCAAGAGCAATAGTAATCAGCAAAAAATGCCAAAGCAAAATCAAGCATTACTTGCCCGCCGTTGAAATCGCAGCGGGCTTTTGAAATGGCTGGTACTCGATCAACTGCGGTTCTGCGCATCGTGCCGTTCATGACGGATGCGGTGCGACTGGCGGTTTTCGCCGCGCTGCACTTGCCTTTGTTCGAGTGCATCGACATGGCCATCGCGCCCGGCGCGGAACTCCTTGCGATCCACCTTGGCCTGGCCGCGTTCCAGTTTTCCTGCTTCGCGATTAGTCAAGGAACCGTCCTTGATGCCGTTTTCGATACGCTGCTCCTGGTTGATATTGCGCTGCACATCGGCTTGCATGCGGCGGCTGGAGACGGAATTCGGATTGCCAGTCTGCGCATTGTGCTTATCGGCATAGATG
>DASVLY010000373.1:0-2973 GCA_036384635.1 Noviherbaspirillum sp.
TGTGTGGGGGGGGGCTAATCCAGGGAGTGCCTGATTAACCTCTACGTTAAGTGTTGTGGTTACGAACGGGGTGACTTCCCTTGTGGGATGCGGAAGGCATTTTGACGTGCCATTTTGTTTTCGGCAAGCTCGCGCGCCAACGCGTGATGCTGCCGAAATCGCGTTCGAACGCTGCGGCCAGTTCGACCATCAACGGACCGCTCTCACCAAGGCTTTTGAAATACACTTCATGCAGGATCATCGAATTGGCGGCGATCAATTCCTCGCGTTTCAAGTCGTTCAATACGAAGTTGGGTGCGCTGGTCACATCGAGTGCCGCCAGTTCCGCAGTAATCGCATTCAGGCGCTTGACCGCGCCGCCGTAGTTGTTTTCGTAGTGCTGACGATCAGCTTGTCCGACAGGCCGGACAGTTTGGCCGGATCGCATGCCAGCGGTTGCATTCGATAGCTGTGGCTGGTTTCGGTTGTCATGCTATGCCTTTGGGTATGAGCAAATAAAATCGCTTTTCATCACTTTCGATAGCTCGCCAGTACTGATTGCATTTGGCATTTCCACCGTCTCCTTGCCTCAAGCGTGAAGAATGGGATACAGGATCAACCCGATGACAGCCGCGGCGGCAATCACAATAGGCTCTTGCAGCTTCTTGAATTTCCACAGCAGCGCGATCGTGACGAGTGCGATGACGGCCGTCGGCAGATCGATGATCGAGCGCTTGGCAATCACGATCACCGAGCCCGTAATCGCGCCAATCGCCGCCGCCGTGATGCCGTCGACGAACGCGATCACGCCGGGCAGCTTGCCGTATTTCTTGAAGTACGGCGCCGGGATGATCGTGAACAGATAGCACGGCAGGAAAGTCGCCAGCGCGGCGACCACCGCGCCCCACAGGCCGGCGACCAGATAGCCGATGAAGCCGACCGTGATCACGACCGGCCCCGGCGTGATCATCGCTACCGCGACCGCATCGACGAATTGCTTTTCGGTGAGCCAATGGTGCTCCGTCACGACGCCACCGTACAGGAAAGGTACGATCGCCAGTCCCGAGCCGAACACGAAGGCGCCTGCCTTGGCGAAGAAAATGCCGATTTGCGTGAGCACGTTGGCATCGACCGCGCCGAACCAGCTTCCGGCGACCGGCAATTGCGTTGCCGCGACGGCATTCGCGCCCGGCATGTTCAGCCACTTCGGCGGCGCACGCAGGAGCCAGACCAGCACGCCGGCGGCAACGAACAGCCAGGCGATTTCCGATTCCGTCACGATGGTCACCATCGCCAGCAATAGGTAGATTGCCCACAGCAATTTATCCTTGCCGACGCTTTTCTCGGTCAGTTTTTTCGCGCTCATGGCGATAATGCCGATGACGGCCGCGCCGACGCCATAGAACACGGCCTGCATCCACGAAATGCCGCCGAAGCGCACATAAGCCCAGCCGAGTGCAAGCACCATCAGAAACGACGGTACGACAAACGCCAGCCCCACCAACGTTGCACCAAGGATGCGGTAATGCACATAGCCAAGATAGATCGCCGTTTGCGCCGCCAAGGGGCCGGGTGCCAGCTGCGCCAGCGCCAGGCCTTCCTTGTAATCGGCTTCCGAGATCCAGCCGCGCTGTTCGACCAAGTCGCGATGCATGTAACCGACCAGCGCGACTGGGCCGCCGAAGCCGAGCGCGCCCAGGCGCAGCATGTACAGCACGAGTTGCCACAGGGTGTATTTTGTTGATGCGATGGAGGATGGTTCAGCGTTCATGCAAGCTTCCTATCGTGTGTCTGTTCCGTTTTTCGGATCGTTGGAGAAATGAAGGTACAGTGCTTCGAGGACGGAACTCATCTCGGCGAGTAATTGATCGTCATCCGCAGCACGCTGGCGGGCTCCACTCAGCATCGCCTCGAAGCCGCTCGCTTCCGGGGCGAAGCCGTTGCCGACATCGAGCGCATGCACCATCGCTCCTAGACGCTGCAGGCCGCGATCCTGCTCAAGGCCAAAGGCGGCGAGCAACACCTCGAAGCTGACGCGCTCGCCGACATGCGTGAAGGCGGCGCCGTCGAAATCGAAGCCGAGCGCATCGGCCGGGCAATCGGCCGGCGACTCCAGCCAGAGAAAGCGCGCATTGCGGTCGATGAAGCGGCGGATCAGCCAGGCGCAGGCGACCCGGTCCACCCACATCCGGCGCCGCGTCGCCCAGGTCCGGCCCTGATAGTCATGTAAGTCGCGCCGCGCAATGGCGGCGTCGACCGCGTGCGGCTCGCCCGGCGACAGCAGCGCTTCGGCGACATTGACGAAATCCATCCAGGCCGCTTCGGCTTGTGCGCTGGCATCGTTGGGGAAGTAATCGATGGCACGTACCGCTTCATAATCGCGCCGCAACTTGCGCAGCATGCGATTGATTTCCTGGGAGGTCGCCGAGCCCAAAGCTTTGCGTGCTTCGTCGAGTGCGGCATGCACAGCGGCATAGTCGCTGCCGCGGTCAAATAGTGCCCGGTAAGCCTGATCTTCATCGGCCGACTGCGACTGCACCGTCAGCAGCCAGCCGCTGCCGCCCCTGCGCGCAGCCTCGTCGATCAAATCCCCCAATTCCTGCCGAAGTTGTTCGCCATGGGGCAGAAGATAGGCGCCATCGCGCAGGGCAGCGCAGCCAAGCGTCTTCAAGGCGCGCCAGATACGCATGCGCGCCGTGGCGCTGCCAGTTGGCAAACTGACAATTGCCAAAATCCATAGGGTCGAATGGAAAGTCATGTGTGCATGATAGATTAGTGTTCTTGGTTTTACAAATAATGTAGCGAACTCTATATACATATTTTCCGAAATTAAATCTCCATATTTGCATTTAAAATATATAAAGGCGGTTTTATTCGTTCCCTCCGAAGTATCTGCGCCCTACAGTGTGGTCTCGCCCCGTACCTTTCTTCTTCGGGCCGGTTCTTCGCAAAGGAGGTCCTGCCATGGACTGACCTCCCATGCTTGCCAGCAGC
>DASVLY010000374.1:0-3072 GCA_036384635.1 Noviherbaspirillum sp.
GGAGTCGATCAAGAGCTTGCCCATTCCCGGCCACGCGAAGATGGTTTCGGTGACCACGGCAAATGCAATCACTGCCCCGAACTGCAATGCGACAACAGTGACGATCGGGATCATGATGTTTTTCAGGACGTGCACGCCGACCACGCGCCTGTTCGACAAGCCTTTTGCGCGCGCGAACCTGACGTAGTCCTGCACCATCGCCTCCTGCGTGCCGGCGCGCGTCAAGCGAATGATCATCGCGATGTTGAACAGGGCCAGCGTCCATGCCGGCATCAGCAGGTGCCGCCAGCCTTCCAGGCTGAAGATCGACAGCGGGATACCCAGCACCTCGACCGTCGGCCCCCTGCCGTTCGAGGGCAGCCAGCCGAGATGAACGGAAAACACGAGGATGAGCATCAGGCCGATCCAGAATGTCGGCACGCTGAACCCCAGAATGGATGCGGTCATGATGCAGCGGGAACTGAAGGCTTTCGGCCGCAGGCCGGCCCACAGGCCAAGAGGCACGCCAAGCAGGATCGCCACGCCCATGGAAACCACGGCCAGTTCCATGGTCGCCGGCATGCGCTCGACAATCAGGTGCATGGCGGAGACGCTATGGACGAAGGACTTGCCGAAGTCGCCGGTCAGCGCCCCCTTGAGAAAATACAGGTACTGCTGCCACAGCGGCTTGTCCAGGCCGAGCGCGGCGGCCGTCTTCGCCATATCCTCTTGCGTTGCCTGCGGGTCGATCAGCATATCGGTCGGATTGCCGACGGCATACACGCCGGCGAAGACAATCAACGACATGATCAAAAGAACCCAGAAGCTCTGCAAGATCCGGCGGAGCACGAAGACCATCACACCCTCTATTCCGGCTTGAAGTAATGGGCGAGCGTCAGTTCGTCGGTGCGCGGCGTGTATTCGATGCCTTTCTTCACCGCCCAGGTAACGACCTGGTTATACAGCGGGATAAGCGCATAATCCTTCACCGCCACTTCGGTCGCATCCTGCAGCAGCTTCTCGCGCTTTTGATCATCGACCGTATGCATCGCATTGAGCAGCAGAGTGTCAAAACGCGGATTGCTGTAAGAAGCCCAGTTATAGGCGCCCAACCCCTTGTCCTTGTCGGCGGTGGCGATCAGGCCGCGCAACGCACCCGACGGTTCGCCGCCGCCGACGCCCCAGCCGAGCAATCCGAAGCCGAGTTCTTTCTTCGACGCGCGCCCGACATAGGTCGAAAACGGCATGGTTTCAACCTTGGTCATGATGCCGCCCTTCGACAGCATCTGGCCGATCGTCAACGCCACTTGCTCATCGTTGATGAGGCGGTCGTTCGGCGCGAAGAACGTGATGATGAAACCGTTAGGGTAGCCGGCGTCGGCCAGCAGTTTTTTCGCACCGGCGACATCGACCGTATCGGGTTTCAGATCCGGGTTGTAACCGAACGTGCCGGGGGCGGCGATATTGGCGGTCGGAATGCCGAGCTTGTCCAGGGTTTTTTCCGTCAGAACCTTGCGGTCGATCAGTTTGGAGATTGCCTGGCGCACCCGGACGTCCTTGAGCGGATTCCTGTCCAGTTTCTTGCCGCTTTTGTCGAATGCGAACGGCGTGGTATCGCGCACATCGACGAACATGAAGACCATGCGGTTGGACGGCTTGCCGAATATCGTGATGTCCTTGCCGGATTTGAATTTCGAGATCAGGTTGGCCGGCACTTTCTCGACGGCCTGCACATCGCCGGATAACAAGGCGGACATGCGCGCCGGATCGTTAGGCAGCATCTTGAGCGTTACTTTGGCCCATGCCGGCTTTTCGCCCCAGTAATTGCCGTTACGCGCCAGTTCGATACTCTGGCCTTTGATGTACTTCACCAGCTTGAACGGGCCGGTGCCGGCCTCGACCTTGCCCAGATTGAAGTCTTCGGCGGTCGCCTTTTCGGCCAGCTTTTTCGAGACGATGAAGATGCGGTTCAGATCGTTCGGCAGCAGGGGATACGGCGTCGCGGTCGTGAACCGGATGGTATAGGGATCGACAATCTTCTTGCCGACGATTGCCTTGGTATAGGTGGTGTAGGGCACCGGACTGTTCTTGATGGTGCCGGGCCGATCGATCGAGAACGCCACGTCCTCGGCGGTCATTTCATCGCCGTGATGGAACTTCACGCCTTTGCGCAGTTTGAATTCCCAGGTCGTGTCATTGAGCGCCTTCCAGCTCACCGCAAGGCCGGGTGTTAAACGGGCGTCGGCATCGAGCCCGACCAGCGTCTCGTACATGTGCAGACTGACGGCGGCCAGCGCATCCTGATTCATGAAATGCGGGTCGACCGTGGTGATATCGGTATTCAAGCCGATCTTGATTTCCTGGGCGTAAGCAACATGCGCTCCCATGCAAGCCAACATCGTGCCCAACAGCACACGCAAGAAATTTCGCTTCATTTCATGCCTTCTAAAAAACCGGAGCGGTTGATAATACTCCCTGCCGGGATTTTTCGAAGCCCGATACTCTGCAAACAAGCGGTGTTTTGCGATGCGTGCGATGGCGGAAGAAGTAACGCGGTTCTTGCCGGAAACCCTTTTCAAAAAGTCGATATTCAGGGTCCGCGCAGGAATAAGTTGCACAACTTATTCCTGCGCGGACCCTTACTTCAACTGCAGTTCCAGATGACTCGCGATCGCCGCCTCGACTTTCGCGCACCACTCCATATCGGAAGGGTCCACCTGGATGATGTGGAAGCGATATTTCGTCGAGACCTGCTTCAGCCACTCGTCGTCGTCCACATGGAGATCGATGCCAAAGCGATGCGGCATCTTTGACGCGCCCTTGTTCCTTTGCCCGGGAAATGCCTGTTCATGATCATGCTGATTGATGATGAAAGCCAGACGCAGTCCATAACACCGGAACAGCCATTTGATCAGCCGTTTCGAGCGATACGAAGTCGTATAGATGCCGATCGCATGCCCCTGGCTGGCAAGCGATCTCATGAGTTCGACCGTACCGTTGCGCAAAGGCTCATTCAGCCAGCGCCGCAATAACCAGGGAACCCGGTTCGGTTCTCTGGGAACGTCGGCCTGCAGGCAGATCAGGGTATCGTCG
>DASVLY010000375.1:0-2802 GCA_036384635.1 Noviherbaspirillum sp.
TATTTTCGTCTCTTATTGAATGGCAACGCGATAAGATAGCCCTCCCTGTGCGGGAACCCACAAATGCGCCGATTTCGGTGCGCCTGCTCGAAGCGCCACAGCCACAATCCCCACCGCAGGCAAGCACGCCAGCAGCCGGGAACACGCCCCGTCCGCGCCGCAGCCTTCCCACGCCAGCCATCATTGCGAAAAGCCATCGCCCGCCTGCTGCCGCAGCAAAACCTGGACAGCCAAAGCATCAAGCCAAGGTTACACCCGCACCGGCAATGGACATGATGGATATGCTCAATGCCGCCCGCGAACGCCGCCGCGCGGAACAAAACTCGACGCCAGAAAACGTGCAGGTATCCGCGCAGGAAAGCAACGATATTGCATTGGCGAACATCAATCGTGATCTGCTGCGGCAATCCGGAAAATGGCGGGGCATCGGAGGCGTATTCCAGATCATCAGCAAGGGCACGCGCACCGCGCAATTCCAGTTCCGAGGCTGGAATTCCGGGTCAAACAATAGCTGGCGCCAGACCATTGATGTCGATGCCGGCTTGAACGGCGACGTCGAACTGGCAATCGTGCAAAAGATGATCGCACTGATTCGAACGCACTACAGCGGAGATTTCAACTGGGAATCGCACCGGCTCGGCAAGGTCGTGGTTCTGTCGGCACGCCCGAGCGACAACGCGGAGTTGGAGGCGTTTCTGATGCAGGAGTTTTTCGGGAGCTAAGGCCCCGTGCAGGAATAAGTTGTGCATTTTGGCGGCCATAGCCGGATGCGATGCAAGGCGTGCGGCGCGCCGGCTATGGACAGCCAAATTGTGCAACTTATTCCTGCACGGGGCCTAACGTACCGGTATCGGCTGGTTCGCCGGCACCGGTACCGCCGTTACACTATTCTTCGGACTGCCTTCGACCAGCCGGTCCGAGTACACAAGGTATACCAAGGCATTCCTCTTGGCGTCGGCCATGCGCACCACACGCACATGCTTGAACAGAATCGACGCTCTTTCCGAGAATACTTCCTCCTGCCTGGGAATCGGGCCGAGGAAGCGGATCTCGCTCACTTGGCGGCAGGCAACCGATGAGTCCGCCTTGTCTTCGGCAACGCCGAGGGCGCCCGAGATGCCGCCCGTCTTCGCGCGCGAAAGATAGCAGCTTACGCCAGACACCTTCGGGTCGTCGAACACTTCAACCACCACTTTATGGTTCGGCCCGATGAGTTTGAATACGGTACTCACTTCGCCAACACTTTCAGCAATGGCGGCATGGGCAATCGACGCAAGCATCAGCCCGGCAAACATCCGATAGATCGACATGCAATCTCCTTCCTGCAGAACGCTAAATCAGATCAGCGTATTCACCGTGCTTGCGAATATATCCGGCAATAAACTCACAAATCGGGATAACTTTCTTGTGTTGAGCACGGACATCGTCTAACGTCTGTTTCGCCAGTACGGAGCCATAACCTTTCCCTTCATGCCCTTGCACCACTTCAGTATGAAGGAACCTGACCGCGCGTCCGGTCAAATCATATTCGCTGAAGCAGACAAGCTTTCCGTCATCGATCAATTCATAGCGATGTCTTTCAGTGTTGTTGTTCAGGATTGTGCGGCTCATGAGCTTCGGATATTCACCTGGATGGACAGCCTGTGCAGCTTAACATTCGGCGTGATCTTTTGCTGCTTTCTCAGGAGCGTGGGATCAGTGCACCATGACGCACCTGTACACGCTCGCCGGGTACCCAGCGGCTCTTGCCGGCTTCGGTAAACGTGCGGACAGAACCATTATTCATTCGAACACGCACGCGCGTTACCGTGTGCGAACGCACACGCTTCTCAATCTCATTGCCTGCATACCCACCGCCGAAGGCTCCTGCCACAGTTGCCAAGGCTCTACCATTGCCACCGCCCACTTGGTTACCGAGCAAGCCGCCCACTACCGCGCCGCTCACCACTCCTACGCCGCTCCCGTGTGCAGCGGGATGTTGATAGGTATGAACAGATACAACCGTGCCGCACCCATGACAAGCCGAAGCTTGTGCCAAACTGGGCGCGATGGTGCCGAACAGGGCCAACAACATCAACGACGAGGCAGCATACCGCGCCAGAGAGGAAATATTTTTCAGCGGCGAATTCATTGCTGTTTCAACTGGAAGAAAACCGGACATACGGCATGCTCACAGAGTAATTACGAACAAGCAGACCGTACAGAGGGGAAATGTTTCAAGAGCAAGCAGTTGTAACACCAGATCGAGCGATTGCAAACGCACAAACTGCCGTAAATGGGGGGCATGATCTCCGGATGTACTCACTAACAGAAGTCAATGCAAAAAACAACGCAACCAAAGAAAAACGGGTTAGTGCTATTTGCACTAACCCGTTTTATGTGCTCGATTTCTCAAGCATTTTCTGGTGCGGCTGGCAGGAATCGAACCCACGACCCCTTGGTTCGTAGCCAAGTACTCTATCCAGCTGAGCTACAGCCGCGAAAGACAAAATTATAGCACCTGCTCAACACATTTTGGAAGCCCTTTCTTTGATTGAATCTGTACTTTCTTTTCACCCCGGTTTTTTTACCCGAAAAACGCCTCCCTCCCTCCCTCCCTCCCTCTTTAACGGTAATTGCTTTGGGAAAAACTTGTGATAAAGTCGGATGAACAATGCTTTCCACACACCCACTTTCTGTCGCCCTGCTTTTCCAGCGCGAAGGATGCAAAAATGATATTTACAGCTATCACACGCATTCGAGGAAAGCGGGTTTTCACAAGCTCTATCGTGCTGACCTGATGCAGGACTCGTTCAACGAGAT
>DASVLY010000376.1:0-5023 GCA_036384635.1 Noviherbaspirillum sp.
CCCTCGGCATCCGGCCATAGCGCTTCGGTCAGCATCTCTTCGCTCACGTTTCTGCCGCCGAAGGCCACCAGCGCCTTGAGCATTTCGAGCGGGCGGCGTTGCGCTTTGGCGTCGAAATGAAGCGTGCCGCCATGTCTTGCCACGGCAAAGCGTCCGAGCGTGTATATGCGGACGGGCCAGGGCCAATGCTCCGGCAAAACACCCGGCGGCGGCGGCAGCCCGGTTTTCGCGATAATCGTTCGCACCATGTCCGGGCGGATTCCCGCATCCAGCGCGAGGCTGCAAAGCAGCGCATACTCCTCGCGGCGATACCACGGCATGATGTTCACAATTCCGGTTTCCATGGCAAGCGACATGGCCTGATCCAACAAGCGCAGCGTGGCCGCAGACTCTTTCATTATCCATCGGATACCGGCCTCGGTGATCGCGCATTCGTACCTGATCAGGTTGCTGTCCATATGTGCGCCAATGGCGCACGCCGCTTTGATTTCCTGTAGCGCGCCTTGCGTGTCGCCGTGTTTCGCCAGCGCATAAGCCAGCGCCAGCCGGCTCTGCGACTCCCCGAATACCATGCCGGATGCGCGGCACAGATAAACAGCATGCTCTCCCTCCTGGATCGCGCGCGCGATATGCCCCTCATGCAAGGAAAGCCGCGTGTGACAACAATGGCAAAAAGCCTGATAGACCTGCGCCCGCCCCGCCACCGACTGCGCAAGCTGTTCCGCCCACTCGCGCGCGACGTCTATATCGCCAAGTTGCAGATGACCGCACATGCCGTCCCCCAGAACCAGTGGCTCGAATGCATGAACCCCGCACGCCTTGCTCAGCTCCAGCGCGTCATGAGCAGCGCGCAAACATTCCTGGGGAGAGCCGGCCAGCGAGGCATGAAGCGATTTCAGAAAGTGCCAGATGATGCGGGCTGGCGGTTGAATGGCCCCCGCCCCGGGATGCAACGAAAAGCTCCGCAGCAGGTAATCCGCCTTGTCGAGTTTCCCATTCCATATGTAATAAAGAATGAGGGACGCGCCTGAGGTAAAGCGGCGATTCACGTCCATCTGCTGCAAGAACAGGATTTCGGCGCGCTCTGCACAGGGGCGCAGATCCGGATGATCGGGCCTTCGATGAATCAATCCTTCCAGGTAGCTGAAAATGCTTGCCGCCTCGATCCCTGGCAACGGCGGCTTGCGATGCCGGCCCAGCGAGTGATAGGCATCGAGCCACTTGTCCATCGGCTTGAAGTCGTTCCACTCGATGACATAGCTGTCGATAATTCCCGACCAGGCAAGATAAAGCGGAGAGGAGTCATCCTGGCCTTCGAATAATGCGAATGCGCTTTCGAAGCAGTTCCTGGCTTCGGCCGGGCTATACAGCAAACGACAAATACCCAGCCAATAGAGCACCCACGGATCGCCTTCGCGCAACGTCCGCGGCAAAGCCAGAAGCCAGTTCGTCAGTGTCTGTGTTCTCCCCTGCCCTACCAGGGTTCTTGCCTGTCCCAATATCACGCCGGCAGCGCCGGGCCAGTCTTCCACCTGCAGCAGCAAGGATACGGCCGGTTCCACCTCGCCGTCTTCGATCAACAACCGGGCGCACTTGCGCTTCAGGCGTTGAATTTCGCCCGGCTCGTATTGGGCGGACGCGTAATTCTTCAGGAATGCGTGAAACAGCGGATGATACTCATAAACGCCATTGATGCCGATCTGCCGCACCGTGAAATAGTTGTGCCGGACCAGATTATTCAGAATGCGCTCGGCATGCATTTTTCCCGTAAGCCGCTGCGCTGCGGACACGGAGATTTTCGGAAGGAACGCGGTCTGCAGCAGAAACTCCTGCACCGCCGGTTCAGCGCGACGAAAGACTTCGGCGGCAAAATAATCGAAAAGCATGACCTGCCCGTCGCTACTCTCCAGATGCGGCGCGTGCGGCTGAGTCAGGGAGTGCTCCAGCATCAACGTCAATCCTGCTGCCCAGCCCTGAGTGCAGGCATGCAGTTCCAACACATCGCTCCGGGAAAGCCCGCGCCGATCGCGCAGTGTGGCGATACCCACGCTCTCCTCTTCCGTCAGCCGCAGATCCGACCAACTCAGCCCGGCCATACTGCCGCCGATCCGCAATCGCGAAAATGCGGCAGGAGGAGGCAAGCGGCTCAGGATGACGACGGTGATACCCGTCGGAATCTCCTGCAATCCGTATTCCAGTAACTCATGCATGCGGGAGTCGGCCGGCACATCCTGATAGTTGTCCAGAACGACTACGCCGGGCGGTTTGAGCTTGCCGAAGAGCTGGCGAAAGTAATTGCGCGTAAAGACCTGCAAGCCGGAGAGATATTCCGGCGTCAGCAAAGGCTGTGCTTTGCGTGGCGCAATGCGGGTGGCGGCGAGCCCCATGTAATAAAAGAAGGAGGCGATATCCGCATCGCCCATGTCCATCTGGTACCAGAGCGTCGAAGCCTTGCGCGCATCGAGATAACTGGCGACCAGCATGGTTTTTCCCGAACCGGCGGGAGCCTGGAGCCAGATGATGGCATGCGAGCGGCGCGCGTCATCCAGCCACTGGAACAGGCGCTCGCGCGGGTAAATACGCTGGCCGATCCGCGACCTTGAAATCTTCGACAATGCGGCTGGCGGCCTGGCAGACACGCTCCCAGCGCGTTTCAACTGCTGCGTCCCGTGCTCGACACACTTTCGTTCAGTCGCCATTTTCGTCCGCGATCCTGATTCTCGACGAGAACCAGAGGTTCCTTCATGTTGCCATTGCTTGCGGAGGTGAAGCTTCCAGGCAGATCGTTCCACCTGCTTCTTTCTCCATCCGCCTTTTTCAATTTAGGCCAACGACGCCCGCTCCATATGATTTTTCTCAGCCCTTTGTACCTGATCTGTAACTACTCCAGCGTTACCGTTTGTTCCATCACGTTTGTCCCATCGAATTTTTTTACATGAATGACGGAGGTGCAATATGAATTAGCTTGATATTTGGATTCACGCTGCAAGAGATGTCGGGCTTTGTCGTGTTCTTGAAACGCACTGAAAAGCCGGCACGACGAATGCAGACTGCTGGATGGCTTGCGTATCGATTATCAGAGTGCGATCTCAAACGGCATACGTAATGCACTCCCAGCATGAACCATGGAAGCTGTGCAGAAAGTGAGCAAGCAGAGCAGGCAACAGCTTGTTCGTTTCCACAATTAACTTGTGTATGTGAGGTATGTAATGAATACGAAATTATCCTGGGCATTACCCTGGTCCGGAATACTACGGCACCACCAGACACCGCATCGATGGGTCGGGAATTTATTGCTGATATTGCTGCTGGTTCTGCCTTTTCTTGCAGTAGCGCAGAGCGACATCCAAAACGATAGTCAAAACAACGACACCCAAGCTCTGGCTCTGCAAGGCGGATTTTTCGCCGTCGACAAGCAGTGGTGCACTTTCTACCCTGAACTCCCACTTTGTTCGGCGTCCGGAGGCTCCATTAATATCGGGCAGTCAGCCCCTCTGGGAACAGGTTGGGTTACCAAAATCTGGTGCAGATTCATCCCGAGCCTTCCCCCCTGTGATGGCGGCTCTTCGGTGAGTGGGCCGACGAAGACGAAGCCACTCACTGGTTTTGGATCGAATCCGGGAAATCTTGAGGCGCTCAAATATGTGCCTGCTGATTCAGGCACATCCCCACGCGCATTGGTAGTCGCACTCCATGGATGCACACAACAAGCAGCGAACTACGACGAAGAAACAGGCTGGGTCCAGTTGGCAGATAAATTTCATTTTGCACTACTGTTTCCACAACAAAAACTACTGAATCAACCCATCAAATGTTTCAGATGGTACGAGGCAAACCATAATCAGCGTGGAAAAGGTGAGGCGTTATCGATCAAGCAGATGATCGACACGATGCTGGCCGACACAAGTTTGAATATTGATAAGGCAAGGGTCTATGTGACAGGTCTTTCTGCTGGCGGCGCCATGACTGCTGTCATGATGGCGACTTACCCAGAGATGTTCGCCGGAGGAGCACCTATCGCGGGGATACCTTATGGATGTGCGCATACCCAGAACGATGCGCAAAAATGCGGAGTTAAGGGATTGCTTGGCCCCCCCTCCCCCCCGCAGGATTTATCGCCTGCCGAGTGGGGCAGTCTGGTGAGAGATGCCTCTCCCGGCTCGACTTTCCCTCGCGTCTCGATATGGCATGGTACCAGTGATTCTGTCGTGCACCCGCAGGACGAGAGAGAAATGATCGAGCAGTGGACCAATGTTCTGGGTCTGAGCCAAACGCCGGATGACGATAAACCGTTCAAGACCACCCGTCATCAGGTATTCAAGGACAGCACTGGCAGGCCAATGGTCGAAGCCTATTTCGTCAATAATATGGATCACGGCACGCCGATCGACCCCGGATCAGACGAAGATCAATGCGGCAAGTCCCCACACGATAAGTACATCATCGAAAAAGGCATTTGCTCCAGCTTCTACATCTCCAAGTTCTGGGGACTGACATCGGTAATTACTTCAGCTCCTGCAGCGCAAGGTTCTGGAGACGTGATGATGTCGCCATTTGCTCCAGCTCCTACAAAGCCAGGTTCCGGGAACTGACAAGGTTATCCCGCCTATTTTCCCCGCCTATTTTCGCGTTTGGCCGATTTGATCGAACTGAACCGTAAATAGGCGCCTGTTATCTTGATCCGGCAAGGGTAAGCAGAACAGATTCGCCCTGAATCTCAGAAGCGGTTTAACAAGCCCTTGCCGCATCATCTGAATGAAAAACCAAGCGCGATTCCAATAGCTTGGCCGAATTTTGATTACCAGGAGATTACGATGAATACCGAGTATAAAAAGAAGGTGTTAGGTCCGGTTCCCGAGGCCGAGAATCTGATTGTCACCAGCGATCATCGCTGGTTTGCCAGCGGCGCTGACGGCTTCTATCAGATCGATCCGGACGGCGCCACACCACCACAGCAAATCCCGATTGCATTCGATGCGAGTTCCGCTCCTTCGACCGACAACAAGGCTTTTTTCTTCGGCCT
>DASVLY010000377.1:0-5743 GCA_036384635.1 Noviherbaspirillum sp.
TTCTCTCCTCCCCTCTCGCCGGCCCAATTGATTCGGCATGATGTCCTCCTGTTTCCGATAGCCTCGCCATCCACCTTGGACTCCTTGCACTCACGTTAATTCTGTTTCCTTTGGCTATGTTGACAGGGCTGGGTCGAGGAGCGCACGCGTACGAGTGGTACGCAGAGCACCGCAGCCCCCGGGATCGGCCCGCGCAGTAGTTTTTCAACAGCCTGCTAGGCGACTACCGATTGCTGATGGGCTATAGCCAGAAAGAGTTTTATGGGCGTGATAAGGGCTTTGGTGTCGGCCACTTTAAGTCGATGGAGGAAAAGGGCAAGGTTGGCAAAACCGCAGCAACAGACTTGTCAAACTTATGTAGCTCCTTTTGTACTGCCGCTTCGGCGTTGCTGGCCGGCGTCGGCCCACTGCGCGTTAGTCGGGAACTGTTGGACGACCTCACTTTATTGACCGTTGGTCCTCAGCTTCGCGGTGGCGCCAACAACCAGCGTGGTACCGACGGCATCGTACAGGTGTTCGAGATTATCCGCGAGATCGTTGCTCACGCCGTCGCCGAGGTGTGCGAAAGTGCTATCGAGGTGAATAGCGCTACTGGCCGCCCGTTCCTGATCGAGTTTGCACCTGACCCTGATATCATCATTCTGGAAGAGATGGAGCATCAACATTATCGTAATGTGGTTGCTATCGAGGTCAAGAGCGGTACGGATGTGTCGAACATTCATAACCGTATTGGCGAAGCCGAGAAAAGCCACCAGAAAGCGAGACAGCGAGGCTTCACCGAGTGCTGGACTGTAGTTAATGTGGTTCGGTTAGACATGGTGAAGGCTCGCAGTGAATCCCCTTCGACTGACCGTTTCTATTCGTTGGCCGCCCTCTTGCTCAGGGCTGGTAATGAATATGACGACTTTCGCCGTAGGGTGTTGTCGCTGACGGCGATTCCTGCTCAACCTGCTACCTATAGCGATCTGCATTTGAAGCCGACTGGGTCAACGTAATGGCGATCGGTAACATCATCTATCTACAGCTCTACGACATTGTAGTGTTCCCGTATTTTGAAATCGTCTCGAATGACAAGACTCATTACGCAGATATTCTCTGCTTATGTGCCTTGAGATAAGCAGCAGACAAGAAGCCGCCCGTAAGGGCGGCTTTTCATTTGTGTCAAACCCGGCGAACGATGGCAGGCTGCGCCGCTACTTCAACAGCCGCCGGTTCAATAGCCGGTTCTTCCATCTCACCCGTCAACGGCCCATTGCCGCTGAACCTGTCCAGGTACAGATAGATCACCGGCGTGATGTAAAGCGTGATCACCTGCGAAAACAGCAGGCCGCCCACCACCGCCAGACCCAGCGGCTGGCGCAGTTCCGCGCCGGCGCCCAGCCCCAGCGCAATCGGCAGCGCGCCCATCAATGCCGCGAGCGTCGTCATCATGATGGGCCGAAAGCGCAGGATGCACGCCTGCCGGATCGCGTCTGCCGGCGTCATGTCCTGATTGCGCTGCGCATCGAGCGCAAAGTCGATCATCATGATCGCGTTCTTTTTCACGATGCCGATCAGCATCAGGATGCCGATGGTCGCGATCAGCGTGAGGTCGGTGCCGGTCAGGCGCAACGCAAGCAAGGCGCCGACCGCCGCCGACGGCAGGCCGGAGAGGATAGTCAGCGGGTGGATATAGCTTTCATACAGCACGCCCAACAGCACGTAGATCACCAAGAGCGCCACCACCAGCAGCACGGTCTGGCTGGTCTGCGATTCCTTGAACACCGCCGCGTCGCCGCCGTAGGAAGCGATCACGCTGGAGGGCATGCGGATTTCATTCCGATAGCGTTCGATCCGGGCGGCAGCGTCGCCCAGCGGCACATCCGGCGCCAGGTTGAACGAGACCGTGACCGCCTGCAACTGCCCCTGGTGGTTGATCGCAGTCGGCCCGACCGTTCTTTCCACGCTGGCGAAGCTGGTCAGGGGCACCAGGTTGCCGCCTTTTCCTCGCACGTGAATCCGCTCGAATGCACTTTCATCGCGCCGGTAAGGATCGTCCGCCTGCAGGATCACCTGGTAATCGTTGCTGCTGGTGTAGATGGTCGATACCTGGCGTTCGCCGAATGCGCTGTACAGCGCGCTGCGCAAGTTCTGCATCTGCACGCCGAGCAGGTTGGCCTTGTCGCGGTCTATCTTCAGGCTCGCCTGCAAGCCCTTCAACTGCGAATCGCTGGTCACGTCGCGGAACGCCTCGTCGCCGCGCAGCTTTTCCAGCAGCTTCCCGCTCCATTCGTTCAGTTCTTCCGCGCGCACGCTTTGCAGGATGTATTGATAGCGGCTCTTGGAGACGCGCCCGCCCAACTGCAGGTTCTGCACCGGCCGGAAGTACACCGCAATGCCCGGCACCGCGCGCACTTTCTTGCGCAAGTCTTCCAGCACTTTCGGCATCTTCTGGCGCTCGCCGCGCGGCTTCAGGTTGACGAACATGCGGCCGGCGTTCGAGGTGCTGGATGTGCCGCCGATGGCCGATGCAACGCTGCCCACATTCGGGTCCGCCGCGATGATGTCGGCGACCTTCGCCTGCAGGACGGACAATGCATCAAATGAAATGTCTTCCGACGCCTCGGTGGTCACGCTGATCTGGCCGATGTCTTCCTCCGGGAAGAAGCCTTTCGGGATCGTGATGAACAGCCAGGCGGTCAGGAGGAAGGTCGACAGCGCAACCGCGAGGATCGTGCGCCGATGGGCCAGTCCCCAGTCCAATGTGCGCGTATAACGCTCCAGCATGGCGCTGAAAAAACGTTCGAAGCCGCGGGCGACGACATTGTGCTTATGCTCGTGATCGGCCTTCAGATAGCGGCTGCACAGCATCGGCACAAGCGTGAGCGACACCACTGCCGACACCAGGATCGCGAGCGACACCACCACCGCGAATTCATGGAACAACAGGCCGATCACGCCCGGCATGAAAAAGATGGGAATGAACACCGCAATCAGCGACACCGAAATCGATACGATGGTAAAACCCATCTCTTTCGAGCCGACCAACGCCGCCTTGAACGGCGGCATGCCGTCCTCGACATGGCGCACGATGTTTTCCAGCACCACGATCGCGTCATCCACCACCAGGCCAACGGCCAGCGTCAGTCCGAGCAGGGACACGTTGTCCAGGCTGTAGCCGAAGCCGTACAGGAGCGCCACCGCACCGATCAGCGACACCGGCAGCGACAGCGTCGGAATCACGGTTGCCATCAGCCGGCGCAGGAACAGGAAGATCACCAGCACCACCAGCGCGACGGTGATGGCAAGCGTGATGTTGACGTCATGCATCGCCTCGCGGATCGACACCGAGCGGTCGTTCAACAGGTGTACCTGCACGGATGCCGGCAATTGCGTCTTGAAGCGCGGCAGCATCTCGCGCACCGCATCGACCACCGCCACCGTATTGGCGTTCGGCTGGCGCTGGATCGCCAGCACGATCGAGCGTTCGCCGTTGAAACGGCTGGCGGTCTTGATCGATTCGTAACTGTCCTCGACCTGCGCCACTTCGCGCAGCTTCACCGGCACGTTGTTGCGGCTGGCGACGATCAGGTCGGCGAATTCGGCCGCGCTCTTCAATTGGCGGTTCGCCTGAATCGTCAACGTCTGCTGCGGGCCGTCGAGTGTGCCGACCGGCGTATCCGCATTGGCCGCCTGTATGCCGGCCAGCAACTCATCCAGCGACAGGTTGCGCTGCGCCAGCAGCGCCGGGTTCACCTTCACCCGCACCGCATACCTCTTTTGCCCGTAGATATTGACTTGCGCCACGTCGTTCAAAGTGGACAGGCTGGGCGAAATCAGGTTTTCCACGTAGTCGTTCAGCTCGGAGAGGTTAATCGATGGAGAGGTCAGCGCCAGCAGCAGCACCGGCGCGTCGGCCGGGTTGACCTTGCGGTAGGACGGCACTTGCGTCATTTCGACAGGCAGGGAACGCTGCGCGCGCAGCAACGCCGCCTGCACATCGACTGCCGCCGCATCGATATCGCGCTCCGGATCGAATTCCAGCGTCAACGAGGTGTTGCCCAGCGTGTTGGTGGAACTGATCACGCTCAAGCCGGCGATTGTCGCAAACTGCTTTTCCAGCGGCAGCGCGACTGCCGACGCCATCGTATCGGGACTGGCGCCGGGCAGGGTGGCGGTGACGTTGATTACCGGCGTGTTATAGCTCGGCAGCGCCGCGACCGGAATTTTCAGATAGGCGAGGATGCCGGCCACCACGACCGATGCCGACAGCAGCACTGTCATCACCGGGCGCCGGATACAGAGTTCGGACAGGTTCATGATTCAGCCGCCGTTCTTTGCCTTTCTGCCCGGCACCGCTTCGGCTTCGCGCACCTTGCTGCCGGGCCGCAGATTCTGCTTGCCATCGACCACGACCGTTTCGCCTGCCTGCACGCCGGCGACTGCCGCCTGCGATCCAAACGCATAAAGCAGTTGCACGCGGCGCGGCTGCGCGCTCTTGCCGGTACCGACCACATAGACCGATTTACTGTCGATGCCGGTGATGATCGCCGCCTGCGGGATGACGACCGCATCCTTGAGTTCGCGCACGACAGTGTTGACCGTGACATACTGGCCGGGCCATAACCGCTGTTGAGCATTCGGAAACACCGCCTTGACCTTGATGGTGCCGTTTTGCGGATCGACCGCATTGTCGATGAAACTGAGCGTCCCTTCCAGCGCAGGCTCCGCACCCTGCAGCGCCGCATAGACCTTTACGCCACCGGCCTTTTGCGCGGCCAGCAATGCGCTCAATTCGGTTTCGGGCAGCGTAAACGTTACCGCGATCGGGTCCAGTTGCGCGATGGTGACCATCGGCGGCGCGGTTGGCGTGGGCTGCACCAGGCTGCCGGCGAACACCGACACCGCGCCGGCGCGGCCGGACGACGCTGCGCGTATCGTGTCGTAGCCAAGCGCCACCCGGGCGGCTTCGACGGCAGCCTTGTCGGCAGCCAGCGCCGCGCGCGCTGCTTCGACCTGGGTTTGCACGGTGTCGACCGCGCTTTGCGCAATGAATCCCTTGCCCAGCAGTTCGCGGCTGCGCGCCAGTTGCCGTTCCAGGTCGGCCAGGCTGGCCTGGTCTTTGGCGTACTGCGCCTCGGCTTTCTCCAGATTCACGCGGTCGGCACGGTCGTCCAGCGAGAACAGGATATCGCCGGCGCGCACGAATTGGCCTTCCTTGATATGCACCTTCGCCACGACGTTCGACACTTGCGGCCGCACGTCGACGCTGTTGAGCGAACTGACGTAGCCGTTCGCCTCCAGCCGTACCGGCACATCCATGCGCTTTGCGGCGGCGCTACTGACGGTGACCGCGGGTGCTTGTGCTGGTGCGGCGCCAGGCGTTTTTGCCCCGTTCGGTCTGAACCAATACCAGCCTGCCAAGCCGACAATCAGGAGCGTAAGGAATGTGATCGGTGCAACGACAACCCGTCTTTTTTTCATAAATATGCGGAAAATGAGGGGGCGGCAATGATGCTGCCGCCTCAGGAGCAGGCATTTTAGCCGTTCCGCTTGTGCACACATGTATCGGTATGTATAGCTATAGTGGGCCGTCACAGCTCAATTTGCGGGTTCTGCCGGCCGCTCGAAGGCGATTGCAGGGCACAAGAAAATTGTTTTGCCCGTGTTGCAAATGCTCGTCGGGGGAGCCACCCCGACTGCGGCTTTGCGCCTTGCACTCACCTCCGATCAACTCGGCCAAACCGAAATTTGAAGGTGGTCG
>DASVLY010000378.1:0-3331 GCA_036384635.1 Noviherbaspirillum sp.
GCCGCCGACGACAATGAGCGGGCCGCCACCGCTTTGTCCTCGTATAACGCGATCGCACACCGCGTTTCGTACCTTTTCGACTTGCGCGGCCCCAGCCTCGCGGTCGATACGATGTGCTCATCTTCGCTCACCGCGATTCACCTTGCATGCCAGAGCCTGCTCGATGGCGGCTGCGAACTGGCCATTGCCGGCGGCGTCAACCTCTCGATTCATCCGCAGAAATTCGTTGCGCTGAGCCAGGCACAGATCATCGGCAGCCATGCGGGCAGCCGCAGCTTTAGCGACGGCGACGGCTACCTGCCGGCAGAAGGGGTAGGCGCGGTTCTGCTCAAGCCACTGGCCAGGGCACGCCGGGACGGCGACCGTATTCTGGGAGTGATCAAGGCATCGTCGATCAATCATGGGGGACGTTCCACTGGTTACTTTGCGCCGAACGTCGAGGCGCAGGTGCAGTTGATTGAAGGTAACTTCCGCAAAGCCGGGATCGATCCGGCAAGCATCGGATACGTCGAGGCTGCGGCCAACGGTGCGAGCCTTGGCGACTCGACCGAAGTAAGGGCGTTGCGTACGGTGTTTGACAATGCCGGCGTGAACGGATTGCTTTGCCCGATCGGGACGGTGAAATCGAACATCGGACACGCAGAAGCAGCGTCGGGCATGGCGCAGCTCTCCAAGGTCATTTTGCAACTGCAGCACCGGATGCTGGTGCCGTCGATCAAGACCGAGCCGCACAACCCGAACATCGACTTCGCAAACACGCCATTCCGCCTGTTGGATCAGCCCACGCCGTGGGTGTCGGAGAATGGGCGGCCGCGCCGCGCCACGATCAGTTCGTTCGGCGCAGGAGGAGCGAATGCTCACCTGATCGTCGAGGAATTCGTCCCGCCCCCCGACGAAACCGCGGTGAGTGCCTCGATGTCGGCCACATCATCTCCGGAAGGTATTGTGCTTTCGGCGCGCACTACCGAGCAGCTGGCGGAAGTGGCGCGACGTCTGCTGGCGTACTTGAACAGCGACGCCAAGCAGGCCGGCCGCGAGCAGGACGAGCGCCCGGTCACCTTGTCCAATATTGCTCACACGCTGCAAACAGGCAGAGAAGAAATGGACTGCCGTCTCGCGTTGCTTGTCAGCGATATCGACGAGTTGCGACGGGGACTTCGTCAGTATCTGAAGATGCCAACTGAGGCGGAGGGCGAACAGCCTGTCCTCATCCACAGCGGCAACCTGCAGGACCAACTCGAGCTAAGGAACCTATTGTCGAGCAAGGCAGGCGAGGCGATGGCGCAGGCGCTCGCAGCCGAGGGGCAACTGGAAAAGCTGATGGTGCATTGGGTTCAAGGCGGCAAGGTGCCGTGGGAGACGTTGCGTCAAGGACGGCCTGTGCAATATCTGGCCTTGCCAACTTATCCTTTCGCCCGCTCGCGATACTGGCTATCGGGCCGGGCTTGACCGTGCTTGGTGTGCGGCGCTGCGCTTTTGATCGTTTATGTATTTTTTATGGAGAAGTTCTTGATGTCGCTATTTTCACCATTTCAGCTCGGGAATGTCACTTTCCGAAATCGCATCGCGATATCGCCGATATGCGTGTATTCCGCCGTGGATGGTGTACCGGACGACTGGCATCTCGTGCATCTGGGCAGCCGCGCGATCGGCGGTGCCGGTTTGGTCTTTACCGAAGCAACGGCAGTGTCGCCGGAAGGCCGCATTACATACGGCGACACGGGTTTGTGGAACGAGACTCAGCAGGCATCATGGGCTCGCATCGCCGCATTCGTGCGGGCAAACGGAGCGGTGCCTGGCATGCAATTGGCCCATGCAGGGCGCAAGGCCAGCACTGACCTGCCTTGGAAGGGCGGCCGTCCTGTTCCTGTCGAAGCCGGAGGATGGCTACCTTCGGCACCAAGCGCGCTGGCGTTCGATACGGGCTACAGCGTGCCTGTCGAGCTTGACGAACAGGGTATCCAGAAAGTCATCACGGATTTTGCCGCAGCGGCACGACGGGCCCATGCGGCCGGTTTCAGCGTGATCGAGATCCATGCGGCCCACGGGTATCTGTTCCATGAATTTCTCTCGCCCTTGTCCAACCGGCGTACGGACGCTTACGGTGGCTCGCTGGAGAATCGTGCGCGCCTGCTGCGCGCTGTCGTTGTCGCGATACGTAAGGAATGCCCTGTTCCTCAGCCGCTCGTAGTGCGTCTGTCCGCGACTGATTGGATGCCCGGGGGATGGGATATTGATGAGTGCGTCAAACTGGTGCGCTGGCTGAAAGAGGATGGCGTGGACATGATCGACACATCCTCGGGAGGGAATATCGCCAACGCAAACATTCCCGTCGCTCCCGAGTATCAGGTGCCGTTTGCTGCGCGCATACGTAGCGAAGTCGGCATTGCGACCGGCGCGGTCGGCCTGATTGTCACAGGGCGACAGGCGAACGACATTATCGAGCGTGGCGACGCGGATATCGTGCTGGTCGCGCGCGAATCGCTGCGCGACCCGTATTTTCCGCGCCGCGCCGCAGCCGAACTCGGCGTCAAGATTGACGTTCCAGGGCAATATTTACGCGCATGGTGACGAACCGGCATCGTGGTCAGCGCGCTCTGGAGCGGGTCTTGGTTCAGGTGACAGGATTAATTGGATGTGCCTTGTTGCATATTGCGTGATTGGGCGATTTAGTCATCCTGTGCAATAGGCAATTTGCATGGCAAGACTCGAACATCAAACTTACATCGATACAGCAGCCTTGTTGTATCGCCATTAACAAACCGCAATGAAGGCAGGGATTATATGTCGTCAATGGTGCGTCAGTCCAGTAAGCGACTTCCATTTGTCGATGCGGCTCTAAGGGGATAACGTAGTGATGTCGGATTCAGAAAAGAATTGCGCGTGTATGGGCAATGAAAGTATCGCGATCATTGGTCTTTCGGGGCGTTATCCAAGCGCCGAAAGCACAGCTGATTTTTGGGAAAATTTAATTGGCAATGCCGGTTCGGCTGCTGGGTTTTCACCAAGGCACTGCGATTGCTCCCATTTTTCCGGGAATGCGGATAGGCCCGAAAAAACCTCAACCGACTACATATCGGGCGGCTGCATCAATGGGATCGAGCCGCTCGATCCTGTGTTTTTTGACTGGTCGCCCGAGCAAGCTGAAATGATGCGCCCGGATGTCAGGCTGTTCCTGGAAACGGCCTGGAATCTCTTGGAAGAAGCCGGACATACTCGTGCGAGCTTGAAACAGGACTATGGCTCCAGTGTGGGGGTATTCGTCGCGTCAGCACAGAGATTGCTTACTGCCGATACAGACGGGCCGCAGCATGGAGAGATTGCCGATCAC
>DASVLY010000379.1:0-1826 GCA_036384635.1 Noviherbaspirillum sp.
CGATTGAGATTTTTGTAATCCTTGGCGCAGTCCTGAAGATGGTTGTTGATCTGCAGACCGGCGCACAGCGCATCGGACGCGACCCAGGTCGAGGTGCTTTCGCCGTGGACATCCAGCATGAAACGCCCGACCGGCATCGCCGAATAACGGCAATAATCGATCACGTCGTCCCAGTTTTCGTAACGCAGTTTGGTGACGTCCATGCGGAACGCCTTGAGCAGATCGAGAGCGTGGCGCGGCGGCATCGACCGCTCGGCCAGCGCATTCCGCAAATTGACGGCTTCGGGCTGGCTGTCGCCCTGCCCTAACAGTTCGGCCTCGAACAGATCGAGCCAGGCGAGTTTGTCCTTGTCACCGAGGTCGGCGTGATCTGCAACGTCATCAGCGGTGCGGACAAAATTGTAGAACGCAAGAATCAGCGCCCGATGGCGCGGGTGAATGATCCACGACGCGACCGGGAAATTTTCGTCGCGGTGGGTCTTGCCGGATCGCAGTTGGTTCGCGGTAGGCATCGGGACAGGCTACATCGGTCTGGATTTGCAATTGGCGTCTCGGCCGGCCGAGATACCGGCAGGCGCGGTCGCCGCGCCCCCCATATAGGGGAAACTGCGGGCTAAACCAATGCTATCTTTCGCCTTTTAGCCATGCGATCCGCCGTCGCACCGAGCCACAGGTGCGCGAATTTCAGCGGTCGCTGCGGGCCTATTGCCCGTGGCTCACCAGTACGGCATCGCAGGCCTTTGAAATCTTCGGCCGATTCTGTTGGAGGCAGGCCAGGATCGTGAAATCGCCCTGATCGATCACCTTACGGCAGAAGCGGGTGACATCTCGCGCGCACGCGCGCTGTTCCGCCTCGGTCCCGCTGTGTGGCTGCTGCTGAGCCTGAGCCACCGTGACGGTCGAACCGCATGCGAAAAGCAGGATAAGCGATGCAAAAATCTTCGACATTGTATTCCTTCATTCCAACGGCAGATTGAGTTCGATCCTGTATCAGGATGACTTGCCCTTATCAAAACAGCAGAGTCGACAGCATTGCGAGCCGATATCGATACCTCCACCGGAAAAGATCCCAAGAGCACCTCGAAGATGCGCCCTGACACCTACTCCATCTTGTGCACGGCGATCCGAGCGCGACATGACCAACTCCTGGGCACATCGTTTGATCCCGGCATTCCGCGCCAGTCAAAAGCACTGTCAAATGCGGCTAAATTTACGACGGCAGGCCAGGGAGTTACGGTTCATTCCAAGGTTTCGCAAAATGACCGTTAACCGGCTGAAATATATCGATTAATATGCGAGCCACAATCCGCTGCACGTGTTCCATCGGCCGGTCCGCGACGCGCTCTAGTTTGTGAAATGCACTGCTTCTGCTTTGATGTGACAGCATCGTCGTGACGGTCGAGGACATGGCGACACGATTCGCAGCGACGTAAGAGGGCGTCAACTATGCTACCGGCTTTGAACCTGGAACGATGCGGCAAGACTAAAGCCTTGATGCGGCGCGATAGGCCATTACCTAGAATATGATTTTTGATGGGAAAACCGGATATGAAACTGTTTGCCTCCCCGCTGCGGAAAACCATGATTGCGGTCGGCCTTGTTGCAGGAATTGGACTGCCCGCCTCCGCTAGTTACGCCCAGTCCTCTCCGTTCGCCGGCTTCGCTGGAACCTGGTCGGGAAACGGCACGGTCTCGCTGTCCGACGGCTCGAAAGAGAACATCCGCTGCAAGGCGACCTACAAGGTCGACGGCACGGGCAAGGGGCTGAAGCAAAATCTGCGTTGCGCGAGCGACAGCTACAAGTTCGATCTGTCCAGCGATGTCGT
>DASVLY010000380.1:0-4287 GCA_036384635.1 Noviherbaspirillum sp.
CAGGTTGCCTTGTACCCGCCAGTTGGCTGCCGCCATTGCCAAACGATAAATTGCTTCACTTCCTCGCATTCGGTGGACTAGCACTGCTGGCGGCGCGTATGTCGCATAACGCATCGGAACAGGCGACGGCCTTGATCATCGTGTTCATGATCGGTCTTGGAATTGAGATTTTGCAAAATTCCGTTCCGGGCCGAAAGTTCTGCTGGCGCGATCTGGCAGCCAATACTGCAGGCATATTGGCCGCCGCCTGTTACTCAAAAATAATGCTGTATGTCTAAAATTGTTGCTTTAAGCAACGCTCGTTGTAGACACGACAGCTATAATTTCGAGCCAAGTATCGTGGAGCAACATTTGATGTCAGCTAGCAACAAGGAACAGGTTACGCCGCCCGCAAGCGACGCTATCGTGCCGACCCCGCCAGCTCCGTCTGCTGGAGCTTCCAAAAAAGTCAACGTCAAGTTCAACATCAATATCACTCAGGTGAATTTGCAGGTTCACCTGCGCAAGATTCCGCTTCTGGCCAATCTGACCGAAGAGGAAATGGCGAAGGTCAAGGCGGAACTGCGTTTGCGGCAGTATGCGCGACGCGATATCGTTCTTCAGAAAGGCGGCGTCGGCGACGCATTGCTGTTTTTGCTTTCCGGTCAATTGCAAGTGATCGATATCACCGAGGATGGACGTGCGATCGGCTTGCGCATGCTGAAGCCGGGTGATTTCTTCGGCGAAATCGCAGTCATCAACGGCTCGACCCGTTCGGCCTCGGTAGTGGCGTTGAGCCCGGTGCTGGTGGCATTCCTGCCGCGTGCAACAGCACTGCATCTGTTTTCTCATTCGCCATCGGTGGCCAACCAGATGCTGCGCCACTTGGCGGAGAAAGTGCAGCGCGATTCGGAATTCCGTGCGCTATTAAGCATTACCAATACATCGCGCCGGATTTACAGCTTCCTTGATCTGCTTAAACAAAAAGCGCCGGGCGATGTGGAGGTGGTGGAAAACCTGCCGACGCATCAGGATATCGCGAACATGATCAACACCAGCCGCGAAACGGTCACGCGTGCGCTGTTGACACTGGTACAGCGCGGGATCGTGGAAAAGGATACGCACCGGCTCATTATTCGCGATCCCGAGGCGCTGCAAAAGCTGGTGCAGGGAACAGCGTCCTGACCGTTTTCACACAACGGCGCTTCCAACAATGTGTCGCAACATTCAGTAATAAGTCCAACCTCTGCAGCAACATGCGACTGCTGTAAAATACAGCGTTCTGCGGTTTGCCAAAGCAGCAATAGTTAAAATGCATGGTGCCGCCCCCCCCTGCCAACCGGCGCAAATCAGTTGCCCATCAATGAACATTCGTGATTTTGTTTCGGCTCGCGCCATTTTTTTGCATGCGCAAGCCAATATGTTGACCCGCCGTGTCGAGGTGCCGCGATGATTTCGAGCGCGATGCTGAGAAGCGTTTTAGCGTATCGCGGCTTTATCTTCGGTAGCGTCAAACGGGAATTTCAGTCCAAGTACCGCAATTCGATTTTGGGTGCGGCATGGACCATACTGAATCCGCTGGCGATGATCGTGGTGTATACCGTGATTTTTGCGCAGGTAATGCGTACCCGCCTGCCAGGCACCGATTCGACTTTTGCATACAGCATTTATTTGTGCGCCGGAACCCTGACCTGGGGACTGCTCGCGGAAATCACCGGCCGTGGTCAAACCGTGTTCCTCGAATACGCGAACCTGATCAAGAAAATCAGCTTTCCGCGCATTTGTTTGCCGATCATCGTCGTGCTCAATGCAACGCTGAACTTTGCGATCGTGTTCGGTTTATTCACCGGTTTCCTGATTGTGAGCGGCAATTTTCCGGGTTGGGTTTTCATCGCGATCTTTCCGCTGCTGGCGATCCAGATCGTCTTCTCGATCGGGCTGGCGACGGTACTCGGCGTGCTCAATGTGTTTTTCCGCGACGTGGGGCAGTTCTTCGGCATCTTCCTGCAATTCTGGTTCTGGCTCACGCCGGTGGTCTATCCGGTGGCGATTCTGCCGGAGCGTATCCGCTCCCTCGTGATGTGGAATCCGATGACACCGCTGATGGTTGCGTACCAGACCATCCTGGTCAACGGTCAATGGCCGCAATGGAAAACTTTACTGCCGGTCGCGCTGCTCGGAATCGCGCTGTGCGTGCTCGGCATGAACCTGTTCCGCAAACGCAGCGGCGAAATGGTGGATGAACTCTGATGGGCAGCATTCGTGTCGCCAACCTTGGCAAAGCATACAAACAATACCCGACACGCTGGTCGCGCCTGGCCGAGTGGATCAGCCCGTTCGGCAATGTGCGGCACCAGTTGAAATGGGTGCTGCATGACATTACCTTTCATATCGATCCGGGCGAAGCGGTAGGCATTATCGGCATCAACGGCGCAGGCAAGAGCACTCTGCTGAAACTGATCACCGGCACTGCGCAGGCAACCACCGGCAGTATCGCCATTTCAGGACGAGTCGCGGCCATGCTGGAACTCGGCATGGGTTTTCATCCGGATTTCACCGGCCGGCAGAATGCGTACATGGCCGGGCAGCTGCTCGGTTTGAGCGTGGAGGAAATGACGGCGCTGATGCCGCAGATCGAAGCCTTTGCGGAGATCGGCGACTACATCGACCAACCGGTGCGCGTGTATTCCAGCGGCATGCAGATGCGGCTGGCATTCAGCGTAGCGACCGCAAGACGTCCGGATGTGCTGATCGTGGATGAAGCGCTGTCGGTTGGGGATGCTTACTTCCAGCATAAAAGTTTCGACCGCATCCGCGAGTTCCGCAAGCAAGGGACCACCTTGCTGATCGTCTCCCATGACAGAGGCGCGATCCAGTCGATCTGCGACCGCGCGATTCTGCTCGATGCAGGACGCCTGGCGAAAGAAGGCGCGCCGGAAGAAATCATGGATTTCTACAATGCGATGCTGGCCGAACGCGAAAACCGGACAGTGCGCCAGGAAAAGCGGGAAGACGGCAAAGTGCAAACCACTTCCGGTACCGGTGAAGCAAAGGTCAGTGATATCGCGCTACTCAATGAACGAGGCGAGCGCGTCGATACCATCGATGTCGGCAGCTCCGTCACGCTGCAAATACAAGTGGCTGTGAAAGCTCCCGTTCCGCGCCTGGTTCTGGGCTACCAGATCAAGGACCGGCTCGGACAACTGATGTTCGGCACCAACACGCATTTGAAGGAACTGGCGCTGGACGATGCGCAGCCGGGCGAACAAATCCGATACCGTTTCAGTTTCCCGGCCAATCTGGGCCCCGGCAGTTACTCCATTGCCACCGCCCTTGTCAGCACCGATACGCACCTGGTCAATAATTACGAGTGGCGCGACCTGGCGCTGATGTTTAACGTGGCCAATATCAGCCGTACGCATTTTGTCGGATGCGCATGGCTTGATCCCTTGGTTGAGGTTCAACGTATATGACGTTTATTTCTTACGCGCAGAATTTTGAAGATGTCATGCTCTGGCGTGCGCTCAAGCATGTCGAGAACGGGTTCTATATTGATGTCGGCGCTAACGATCCGGTGCTCGATTCCGTCACTTTTGCCTTTTATCAAAGAGGCTGGCGAGGCATCAACATCGAACCGATGCGGCAGTATTACGAGCAGCTCTGCGCCGAAAGACCGGAGGATATCAATTTGCCGGTTGCGGTAAGCGAGGCCGGGGGAGAGCTGACGTTTTTCGACATTCCCGATACCGGGCTCTCGACCATGGACCCTGCGATTGCCGAGGCGCATGTTGCGACTGGCAGAGAAGTGATTCAGCAGCGTATCCAGGCGTTACCCTTGGCGGACATTTGCGAAAAGCATGTCCATGGACCGATTCATTTTCTCAAGATCGATGTCGAGGGACTGGAAGGAGCGGTATTACGCGGCATGGATTTCCAAAAATGGCGTCCGTGGATTCTGGTCATTGAAGCCACCCGGCCACAAAGCCAGATTACCAACCATAGCGAATGGGAAGGGTTGGTTCTTGCAGCCGGGTACCGGTTCTCTTATTTTGACGGGCTGAACCACTATTACATCTCTGAAAATCATCTTGATCTGATGGAGTCCTTCAAGTCTCCTCCCAATGTTTTCGATGATTTTTTCCTGCGCCAGGGCCATGTCTTCAGTCACCCGCTGACAGAGTTCCAGATACGTGTTCATGAGGCGGAACTCCATGCTTATCAGGCCGACCTGAGAACACAGCGCGCACATGCCGAACGGGATGAGGCGAAAGCGAAGCTGAATGAACTGGAAGCAAAGCTGAAGCAAAT
>DASVLY010000381.1:0-2405 GCA_036384635.1 Noviherbaspirillum sp.
AAGCAGATGATTTTGGAAAGATTCTGGCGCTGAACAACCCGCGATCGCGCGAGGATATTCCACCCTGCCCCGATGCGCTCCCCATCAGAGGAAGCAATGCTTCGCGCACCTCAAGTAGGACTGCGATCGCCTTTGCCAATCTCAATTGGGAAGGCTAGTGCTTTGTAGTACGCACTCTATAGTTGATTGGGCAGGGCTGCCGTTTTCGGTTGTGTCGCGTTAGCGGGTGCAAGGCAAAGTTGGATCGGGTTTCGTCACCTGCTTTTTGCAAAGCGGCAGTCTACCCCAGGGGCAAAATGATTCCGGTTAATGCGATACAACCTCGATCATTTAGTCTTTGCGGAAATTTGCACCAGAACCCGATTTCCTACCTTCCATACGTCGCCGTCAACGTTGCCGCACCAATCCGGTTGGCATTGATCATGTACCCGATCAACGCTGCCGAGGCATCTTTCGGCACTTCGATTTTGTCGACCTTGAGCGCATGCACGGTGAAAACATAGCGATGCGGTTTGTCGCCTTCAGGCGGGCAGGCGCCGCCGAAATCGAAGCGGCCGTAGTCGTTGCGCCCATGCTCCGCGCCCGGCGGCAATTTTCCCTGTTGGCCCACACCAGCATCGAGCTTGCTGGCCGAAGCCGGCAGGTTATACACGACCCAGTGCCACCAGCCACTGCCGGTTGGCGCGTCCGGATCGTATATCGTCACTGCAAAACTTTTGGTGCCGGCGGGCGCGCCCGACCATTCAAGTTGTGGTGAACGGTTGCCGCCATGGCATCCGAAACCGTTGAAGACCTGGGCGGGTTTCAGGGGCTGGTTGTCGAGCGCGTCGGCACTGTTGAGCTTGAACGCGTGGTCGGCATGTGTGGCGCCTGTGGCAATGACGGTGCCCAGGAAGAAAATGCAAGTTGCGATACGCATGAGGTACTCCTGTCGAAATGGAGTGGCAATCATGCTTCATGCAGCGGCATGCCGTACGCTCAACTTGTTGCGTCAAACGCTCATTGCGCTAACGGATTGCAATTGCCGAGGGTTCGACGCCGAAATGATCGATGAAATTGCGCGTAAAGCTCGGTGCGGAACGATAACCGCATGCCTGCGCGATGGCCTTCAACGGCTTGCGGCTGGTTTGCAGCAGGACCAGGCCGTGGTGCAGGCGTGCTTCACGCAACAGCGCACGGAGCGAGGAATTTTCTTCTGCCAGACGGCGACGCAGCGTGGCGCCGCTCATGTGCAGGACTTCCTCGAAATCGGCGGAATTCCATTCACGCTCAGGAGCGGAGGCAACCAACAAGCGGATGCGGGCGCTCACCGAGGGGTCAGACGCCAGCAGAAAATGGCTATGCCCGTTCCTGGCGAGCGCGATCAGCACGCCGAGCAGCGCGTGATCGATCAGCGCGGCATCCGACGCATTGGAAGAAGTCAGCAGTTCCAGCAATTGTTTCAGCGTGGGCAGCAATCCGGCAATCGATCCGCTGGAAAAAGAGAGCGGTCGATTGCTTCCATGCGGTAGTGGCGCGTAGGCAGCGGGGACCGAGTGTGCATTCAGCAAAGCACGCGCAAGCTCCACAATCCGCCAGGGAAATGGAATCGCCCAGGCGCAGTAAGCTTTCCCTGTATGGGCAGGCGGAATGTTTTCCACCTGCAGGCGGATGGCCTGGTGGATCATCAGGAATTCGCCAGCCGCGAGCTGTGCTCGTGCCGTACCAAGCTCCACGCGCTTGGTTCCGGCCAGAGGCAAGATCAGCGCAGGTTGGTCGATGGCGAGTGCGCGCAAGCGGTATGCACGTTGTGCAACGATGGTGACGTGCACTCCCGCATGCTGGATGCCGGCTGCCAGCCACTCCGGAATACCTTGTGTGCCCGGATCATGCACCATGTCTTCTTCGAACATGCGCCTCAGTGTCAGCAATGTATTGTTGGCCTCATCGTTCATGCGGGGAGAGGTGGCTCCGTTTGTTTGGACAGGAATCTGCCTGCGATAAGTGGAGTCTTGCGGATGTAGGGTTGTCCACGGCACCGCTCGCCGTCCTTTGTGTCAGGCGAGAGCGTGCGGCGCGGTGGTCAACCCGGCCTGCCATCTACGCCGCCTCTTTCGTGGCGGGCAGGTTGGCGAAGTAGAACGCATCCGGCGTACTGCCGTCAAGCGAGCTGTGCGGACGCAGGGCATTGTATTCACTGACCGCCTCGATGCAGAAGTCCGTCGTCAGCGTGTTCGACAGCCGCCAAGACAACACTCGCCAACTGGCCCAGTCCATCACCGCGACAGCCGTTTGCGGTCGCCTGCCGTGGTTGTCGGCGCGTACCAGACTTTCGGCAAGTCCGCGCCTAATGCCAGCACCGCTGCACGGTCCGCCTCAGTGAAGACTCTTCCATGCTGCCGGCCCCAGCGCTGATAGGCCTGTTC
>DASVLY010000382.1:0-14198 GCA_036384635.1 Noviherbaspirillum sp.
ACTGAGGGCATCAGCCTTGGCCACGATGACATCATTCGAGTTGTTGACCTTGTAGGTGTTGTGTCCCAGGCCGCCTATCATGGTGTCGACGCCGCTGCCGCCGACCAAAGTCGCCTTGCCGCTGCCCGCAATCAGTGTATCGTTGCCTGCATTGCCGGTAATGACATTGTTCAGGTCATTACCGGTTGCAGTCAGATTATCCGTACCCGTGAGGGTCAGGTTTTCCACGTTGGCAGGCAGCACGTAACTCACCGATGCCACGATTGTGTCTGTCCCTTGGCTTTCCTGCTCATTGATCACATCCGCGGCATTGTTGACCACATAGGTATCGCTACCTTTTCCTCCTGCCATCGTGGCAATGCTGGCGCCCGCGACCAAGGTGTCGCTCCCCGTGCCTCCGATCAATGTGTCATTTCCGCCATTGCCGGTAATCACATTGTTCAAGCCGTTTCCGGTTGCGGTGAGATCGGCAGTGCCGGTAAGGGTCAGATTCTCCACATTCGCAGGCAGTACATAGCTCACCGACGACAACACGGTGTCGAGGCCTCCGCCTGCCTTTTCGATGATGACATCGTTGCTGTGTCTGACTACATAAGTGTCATCGCCCATGCCGCCATAAAAGCGATTCGCAGCGCTGGTGCCCGTCAAGGTATCGTTGCCATCGGTGCCATACAGGTCGAATCCCTTCGCCAGCAACTGCTCATAAGTGAGCACCGAACCGTCAGCAAAACTGAACCGTTGGATAGAGCCGGAACCCAGAGCATTGGAAGGATCGAAGCCTTCGATGTGCACGACATCCCCCTGAGTTCCCACGCGCAGCAGCAACGAACCGGTGCCCAGCGTGATCGTGTCGGCAGTGATGCCGGCTCCGAATTTCAGTGTATTGTTGCTGCCGGTTGCATTGATATGGATGGCGCCCATGCCAGCATTAACGATGAAAGTGTCGTTGCCGCCACCACCAACCAAGGTGTCATTAATGCCGGCTGTCAGGACATTCGCAAAGCCGGTAAGGCCGGTCAGCGTCTTGTTTCCCGCCGTGTCCGTCACAGCCAATCCTTGGGCTGTCAATGCCGTGGCATCCCACACGGTACCGTCGGCAAACGTGATCGTCAGGTTGGGCTGCGTTCCCGGTTCCCGATACCAGTCGGAGACGCGAACCGCATCCGCACCTGCATGGGACGAAATCAACAAGTCCGTTCCATCGCGAGAGACGGCAACATCACCGGGCAAGATTCCCTGATCTACAGCGATCTTATCGACCGTTGACGGCAATACAGTGCTGCCGATACCGGGCTTGAACGTGAATACATCGGCCGGCTGCGGATTCGCCAGGGCCAGCATCTGAGACATGCCAAGCACCATGCCATCGGAGAATTTGAAAAACTCCACGCCGTATCCAACCGGATCGTCCGCATCCGCAAGAACGACCTTGATGCCGGAATCCTCTCCCCACGAAATATTCAGCGTCGTGCGCTGCTTGTCGAGATCCACCGTCCCAAAGCTGTATCGCAAATCGGCAAGCGTAATGCCGGCGTCGAACTGCACAGTATCGGTAGGCATCACGCCATAGTTACGAAACTTTTCAAGAATTTTGTCGTACTCGTTAGCCTTGGGAAACCTGGACGAATCAACACTGCTATCCAGTATGTCCGTGGTTCCATACACACCGTAGAGTGCGTAACCAATAGAACCGACGTCCCTGGCAGCCTCGTCCACCGTAGAGTAACCACTATGGTTAAGAGCAATTTCCCGGTATGCATCGATCGCCGCTTTGTTCAATGCGTAGCTGTTTCCGATACGTGTCAGACCGGCGAGCAACTGCCTGTCGGAGTCCGTCATATCGTCGCTTAAAGGCGGCTTCGTCACCGTTACGACACCGGTATCAACGATGAGATCCCATCCTTCTCCATTCCCTTTCAGTGCCGTGTAGACGTCGGCGCCAGCTCCACCACTGAGCGTGTCATCGTCCGAGCCGCCAATCAACATATCGTTGTCGCCTGTCCCGATCAAAGTGTCATTTCCGTCTCCGCCGTAGATGAAATTGGCCGATAAACCGAAGGCAAACTTGTTTTGAAGAGGATCGCCGGAGAGTGATTTATATTCCCAACGGGTGTCACCGGTCAGCGCCGAAGGGTCGCCGCTCACTCCGTCCGAGACAAAATCATCGCCCGCTCCGGCATCGACAGCGTTAAATGGCCCACTCATCGCCAGCCCCTCGCCCTCGCTCCCGCCATGCACAAGCGATATGGCCGCCCCCTGGCTTGAAGCGGATGCATACGACGTAGTGTAGGAATAGTCCGTGACCTCATGACTCGACGTATGCGTCACCCAGCGCGTCGTCTGCCCGATCAGGACGTTGTAGCCTATGATGCTCAGATCGCCGTCGCTTCCCTCTCCATAGACAGGCACCGAGCCCGCAGGCAAACTTGTCTTCGTCTCATGCTGCGACGCCAGGTAAGAAGCAATCGCATCGTTCGACACGAAGCGATACTCTGGATCGCTGACTTTTTCGGTCGTCGTGGTCGTTTCCAGGTGCTTGGTCGCGGTCACGGTCGTGACCGGAACCGAAGGCAGATTCAGCGCGTTCTGCAGTGCGCTGAAGAATGCAGTCCGATAGCCATCGACCTTTGCCTCTACGCCGGCTTCGGACGAACGCCGGATGATCTCATCCAGCGACAGGGAGGTACCCGCTGAAGACATGAGCATCCATGTCTGGGCATTGGTGAAATAGTCCTGTACCAGAAAGCTTGCCTTGGTCCCCGACACTTGCAGCAGCAGGTCGTTTCCAAGCTGCGTCGCGCTCAGGTCGGAAGAGGCGATATCGTCCGAGAGCAGTATCGTGTTCTTCCCGCCCGTGCCGCCAATCACCATGTCGGCGCCGTCCCCCTTCGTGAAGACGAACGTGTCCTTGCCCGCACCGCCGATCAAGGTGTCGTCGCCGCCGCCCCCGATCAAGGTGTCGTCTCCCGCATTAGCGGAAATCGCATTCGCCAGCGCATTCCCGGTTCCGACGAGATTGTCGCTGCCGGTCAGCGTCAGCTTGTTGGCATGTTCCGGCAACACGAAGCTGACCGACGACTGCACTGTACTTGTGCCAGCGTCCGGCTGCGCGATGACAACATCACTGGCATCCTCAACGACGAAGGTCGTGTTGCCCATGCCGCCTATCATGGTGTCGGCGCCGCCTCCTCCTATCAGCATGGCGTTGCCCGATCCGGCGATCAGGGTATTGTTGCCCGCATTGCCCGTAATGACGTTGTCGAGGCTGTTGCCGACGCCCGTCAGGTCCGCCGTGCCCGTCAACGTCAGGTTGTTCACGTTGTCGGGCAGCGTGTAACTTACCGATGCCTGGATCGTGTCGGTGCCCTGGTTCGGCTGCGAGACGACCACCTGGTCGGGGCTGTCGATGACGAAGGTGTCGTTGCCGGCGCCGCCGGTCAGGGTGTCGTCGCTCCTGGCGGCATAGTGGATGGTGTCGCCGCTTCCCGCAGAAGAGGAATCGGCATCGCCGAAACTCACCAGTCCGGACGACGTTTCAATGGTGGCCGGCATGACGTTCGCTTGCGCCATGAGGTCATTCATGTTCAGTGCGCTACCATCGGCGAAACGAATCAGACCGATGGAGCCGGTCAGCCCTCCCAGCACGGTTATCGATCCGCCGGTGGCAACCTCGATCGACAAGGCCGCCGAGCCGTCGAAGGCGCGCACCGCGGAGAGAGTGAGATCGCTCACGCCGATGCCGCTGCCGAATTCGAGCGTGCAACCGCCCCCGCCCTGGATCGTGGCCTTGCCGCTGTCGGCATTGAAGACGAAGGTGGTGTTGCCGCCGCCGGCGACCAGTTGCGATACGCCGGAACCGGCAACCAGGGTGCTGTCGCTGCTGCCGCCCAACACATAGGTCGGATTGTCTTCTATGCCGCCGGCGCCGGCGTAGAGGACATCCTTGCCCGCGCCGCCGACGATGATGTCGATGCCGCTGCCTCCGTAGACCGTGGTGTCGCCGTCGCCCGCCACAACGCCGGTGGCCTGCTCCGCCGTTCCGCCGTCGCCGGCGTAGAGGACGTTGCTGCCCGAACCGCCGAAGATGAGGTCGATGCCGCCGCCGCCATAGACCGTGGTGTCGCCCGTGCCCGCGACAATTTGCGTGGGGGTGGAGCTGGTGCCGCCGTCGCCGGCATAAATGAGGGTTTTGCCGGCGCCGCCATAGATTTGATCGGCGCCGTCGCCACCATGGATGGTCGTATTGCCAGTGCCTGCACTGATGGTGTCGTTGCCGTCGCCGGCCACGAGCGTGTCATTGCCGCTACCGCCGAACATGAGCGTGTCCCCGGTTCCTCCCTGCAGGTATTCGTTGCCCGCGCCGGCATGGAGGGTGTCGTGACCCGCGCCTGCGATCAGGGTGTCGTTGCCGCCCGATCCGTAGAGGACGGAATTGCCGCTTCCCGCTTCGACGTAGTTGTTGCCTTTCTCGGACGTGGCCCAGGCATCGCCGCTGCCGCCGGCAAAAATGGTGTCGTTGCCGCTGCCGCCGAAAATGGTGTTGTCGCCGCCGCCACCGGCCACCTTGTCGTTGCCGGATTCGCTGTCGATATAGTCGTCGCCACCGCCGGCGCGCACGACGACGTTGCCCGTGCCGCCGAAGATGGTGTTGTCGCCCATGCCGCCGTCGATGGTGCTGTCGCCGCTGCCGGCATCGACGTAGTTGTCGCCGTTCGACAGCTCGACCAGGTGGCTTCCGCTGCCGCCGAAAATCACGTCGTTGCCCATGCCGAACGGCGCACCGGTGAGAGAACGGTTGCCTTCGTAGTCCTCGGGCTCGTCGTATGCCGCCGGTGCCCAGAGTACGTGTTTCAGGTTCAGGAGCTTGGCATTGGGATCGGAATCCAGCGGCGTGAGCGAAGCGCTCCATTCCAGGCTACCGCCCAGAATTTCGACGCCGCCGAGGAAAGTGTCGTTTCCCGCGCCCAGCACCACCGTGTTGTTGCCGGTGCCGGCGAGGATGGCGTCGTCGTTATTGCCGCCGACGATGGTGTTGTTGCCGTCACCCACACCGATGACGCTGCCCTGTTGCCCGGTGGCGGTTGCCGTCGCGGCATTAGCGAGTGCAGTCGCCAAGTCCACTTTCTGGTCCGCGTAGACGCGGTTGTTGCCGTTTCCGGCGAAATACAGTCCACGCTGGCCGTTGCCAAGGACGAGGTTGTCGCCGTTGTTGCCGAGGACGACGGCGGGGCCGTGATCGACGGAGACGAAGTTTTGCGCGGTTTTGTCGCGGGCATCGTAGATGTAGTCGCCGTCGTCGGCCTTGCCCCAGATGTTCTGCTTGTCGGGGTTGCCCTGGACTACGTAGGTGGGATCGCCGGGGGCGTGCGAGTTGTCGTAGGTAACGGTGAGTGTATTGGTTGTCGACGCCTTGTCGGGTGCGCCGTCGGCGTCCGTCAGGGCCGAGGTCAATTGCACAGTTTGGCTCTGGGCGGGATCGCCGAGATATAGCAGACCGACTGTTACACTGTCCGAACCGGCAGGGATGGTGAGCTTGACCGAACTGCCGTCGAATGCACGAAAATCCTCTCCGGTGTTGATCTTGAACTGCGATGCATCCGCGTTGTTTAACGTCAGGATCACCGTCTGCGCCTTATCGCTGATCGCGGATGCATACACGGTCAATGCCTGCACCACGCCTTGAGTCGTGGCCGTGATATCGGATGGCTGGTAATTGCCGTCCCTGAATGAGTCACCGCTGCCGCTGTTGCCCGATCCACCCGTACCGGACCCGCCGCTGGAATGTGCGCTAAGGGCCGACTTCTCCTGGAGTTTAATGCCAAGATAGCCGTCGGAATTCGTCTCGGCCTGGTTCAGATCGAAGTTGTCGATGACAAGCGGGCCTCCCGTCGATGCCAAAACGCCCCCGCTTATTTTCATGGTTCCTATCGTCGGATTGATGGAAAGGCTGAATTCGTACTGCACCTGGTTGGCGTCGGTCCAAACAATCGATCCGTTCGCTTGCGTGGGACTATTCTGCGTGCCCGCCAACTGTTGCGCGCCATCGTAGAGCGTGCCCCGGCCATCGTTCCAGCTCGCATCCATCACACCCGAGATTTGTAATGCGTGGCCGCCGAATCGTGCAAGTCGATTCTGCCGTTCCTGGTTCAACTGCGCGGCCGTGACAGCATCAGCGACGGCAAACAATGCGCCGGCACCTAGTCCCGCCAATGCCATTTGTTCGTTGATCCACTGCCCGGAAGATTTGTCGTAAGACCAGCCATTGATGTAATTCGCATTGAGGAGGGCGATGCGCGTATTGCCCTGTGTCGCCACCAGATTGGCATATCCCGTCGAAATGGCACCGGTGGTCGCCAGCCACGCCGTTTTGTCTGTCACCAGCGCGCCGCCGCTGTTGGCCAACGCCGTCAACGATGCGATGTATTCATTGACGCCACCACTTATCATCTGGTGCCATTTTTGATTGGCGGTCGTCCAATCCCCGCCGTTGATGTAGCCTTCGAACGGGACGTAAGGCGTCCAGGCTTGCGGCGGGAGTGACGGAGTGTTATCTGCAAAAACTTTTTTGTGATATTCCAGAATGGTCTTGAACGAAAGGTCCAGCGAGCTGTCTCCTGGATTTTCCAGTTTCTGTCGAGCCTGTAAATCAGCCGTCATCAGGCCGACACCAATACCCCACCACGCCTTCGTCACGATATTGGCATTAGCGAGATCGCTGCCCTTCGGTGCGTAGGTGGCGGCGTAAGCGTTGGCCACAAAACCTTCCGAATTGGCGCCAGTGACGACACCCAGGGCCAGCGCAGCGTAGGCGTCGCCCCTGGCAGCCAGATAATTCCAATAGCCGTAGCGGTCCTGATTGTTGACAAATTGCTGGAGAATTGCGAAATCCTGCGCGGTGAGTGTGTTTGCCATGTCTTATTTCTTCTTTGGTGCGGATGCGGAAACGGGTTGCGGTGCGACGATCATGGATTGCAAGAGCTTTTCCCAGGCGGATTGAATTGCTTGCCAGTCCTTGAGATAAATTCGGCGATAACCGATCTGTACCCATGCGTTCAACGGCTTGAAAATGAACGAATGCTCACATTGCGGCATGACGGGATATTGCGGCCCATCCTCGATGGTTTTTTCTTCTTCAGCGTTGCAGGTGATGACTGTTCGCAACCCCGATCCCATGTCCGGCGCATAGTAAATGTCGTTCTTAAGGAGGTCGTGATATTGTTCGACCGGGATGTCCGGGAATTTGGCGAAATCGATCCCGAGGCGCTTCAAGCCGAAGCGGGATGGTTTCTCGTCGGGCCAGTCGCGGTCGTGGCAAATCGCCTTGATCGGTTCCGTGACGAACGGCGGCGCTGGCGGGATGGGCGGCAGGAAGCAGACGTGCTTGGCAGCATTAATGTGCACGTTGAGCGAATTCCGTAATCTGTCGTAATGCTTGCCTTCGAAATCCTCGATCGCGCCGGACCGCATCAACACATGCAATTCCCTACCGCCTCCCGGTACCCTGAATTCGTCTCGGTTCGCCTCGGTGCGAGGCACCATGTCGGGCCACAACGCCCGCAGCAGAAGCTCTTCAACCACGGAGTTCGCCGGCTTGGGGCGGCCATTCGGATACACCTTTTTTTCCATCGCGTCGGCGACGCCGTTGAGCCATCCATAACCCATTGGAACGCGCAGCTTGATCCATTTGCTGCCAAGATGATCCATTGGCCAGTCGTAGTCGAAAGCCTGTGCACTACTGGCGTCGCCCTGCGGCGCACATGAGGCAACACGGCACACGAACAACAGCACAAGGCTCGCGCCTAGCCAGCGAAGTGGTTTCAGTGTCCTTTTCTCTTGAAGCATCGATTTGTTCTCCGTTTTCATGCTGCAAATTTCCAATTTTCGTTTCATGGATCTCTTTTATGGCGTGCCCTGATGAGCGACAACTGCGCTCAGTGTGCCGGAGCCAATCCTAACAATCTCGTCTACAACCAAGCTCTTCGGCAACGCATGCGTAATGAACAGCATCGTCACCTTCCCCTTCAACTGATTGATGGTGGCGGCGAAGTGCTCGGCGGTCGTCGCGTCGAGGCTGCTGGTCGCTTCATCGAACACCAGAATCTTCGGCTGCTTGAGCAATGCGCGCGCAATCGCCAGACGCTGCTTCTGCCCGCCCGACAGCCCGACGCCGCGCTCGCCGATCTCGGTCTGGTACCCCTGCGGCAGCTTTTCGACCACGTCGTGGATTTCCGCCATGCGGCATGCATGCGCCACCTGCTCAAAGGTTGCATGCGGATTGGCCATCAACAGGTTGTCGTAGATGGTCCCGGAGAACAGCACCGTTTCCTGCGGCACCACGCCGAAATAGTGGCGCAGCTCGTTCGCCGACAGATAGCGGATATCGTTGCCGTCCAATTTGATCTGCCCGCCGGCCGGCACATAAAAGCCCTGCAGCAGTTTGGCCAGCGTGCTCTTGCCCGATCCGGACGGCCCCATGATCGCGACCACCTTGCCGGGCTGAACCGTCAGATGGAAGCCCTGGTACAGATACGGCAGATTGTCGCCATAGCGAAAACTCAACTCTTCAATCTCGATCTTTCCCTTGCTTTCACGCAGACGGCTGGGAAGGATGGAGTACGGCTCCGCCGGCGCATTCATGATGTCGCCCAGGCGCTGCACCGACAGATTGGCTTGCTGGAACTGCTGCCATAGACCGACTAAGCGCAGCATCGGTTGAGACACGCGGCTGGCGAACATCTGAAACGCGATCAGCATGCCGATAGTGAATTTGCTGCTGTTCATGACCGTCCAGGCGCCGACGACGAGGATCAGGAGCGACATTAATTGCTCCAGCCCGTTGGCCGCCACGTTATAGGTATTGGCGATCTGCTTCATGCTGAAGCCCGCCTGCAGGTATTCCGCCAGATAATCGCCGTAGCGCGCCGACAGTTGCGGCTCCATCTGCAGGCTTTTGACGGTTTCGAGCCCGGACACATATTCGGTAATGAACGCCTGGTTGCGCGCGGCGAGCAGGAACTGCCGGTTCAGCCGCGCACGGAAGATCGGCGCCATGACCAGGCTCAAGATCACGATGCCGCCGATCAGCGCGAGCGCCACGGCAGTCAGGCTGACGCTGTAGTAGAGCATGATGCCGACGAAGATCAGCAGGAACGGCAAATCGAGGATCAGTGTGACGACGGCGCCGGCGACGAATTCGCGGATGGTTTCCACGCCGTGCAGGCGGGCGGCGATGACGCCGGTCGGGCGGTGCTCGAAGTAGCGCGGCGGCAGTTTGAACAGGTGATTGAAGACGGCGCTGCCGAGCACCGCGTCGACCCGGTTCCCGGTATGCAGCACCAGGTATTGGCGCACCCAACTGAGCAGCATCGTGAAGAGCATGAAGACCGCGAGGCCGATCCCGATGACGGCCAGCGTGCTTTGGGTGCGGTGCACGACCACCTTGTCGATCACCACCTGGGTAAACAGCGGCGTGCCCAGCGCGAGCAGTTGAATGATGAGCGATGCAATCAGCACGTCGCGCCAGACGCGCTTGTGCTTGAGCAGTTCGGGGATGAACCACTTGAATCCGAATCTGCCTTGCTCATCGATAGCGCCGTCCTGATCCTTGACCGCCTTGGCTTCCAGGGCGAGCTGGAACACGGCGCCCGCTTAGCAGGCGGCGAACTCATCGTGCGCCAGCGTCTTGGGCGTATTGGTGCCGGCCTCGAATAACACCACGCCATCATCGTTGACCTGGACGACGATGGCGGGACGCGCGTTGCGCGACGAGGGGGAGGATTCCGGGTCTATGCCTGCGGTCTCCGGGTGCGGCGCATGCAGGATGGCCAGGCATGGCAGATTCAACGAAGCCAGCGTCTCGCTATCGCAATCCTTGCGTTTGATCTTGAAGCCAAGCGCCCGCGCAGCGTGAACCAATGAATCGGCGCTATACGGCGGCGGGAATTGCTGGGTGAGCAGCGCGGCATCGAACGGTTTGCGGTTCAGCGCGCAAAAACTCCCCATTGCCCAAACGACATCGTCGATGGAGAAGATATGGGCTGGTGGAGATGTCTGTCCATTGGAAGACAAGCGCGTGGTGACCAGGCGCAACAGAGGGTGGGGCATTATCGACCGCCTTGCTTTTGCTATTTGGAATCCGCGATCGCGAATCGGGGGGATGGAAAATTTTGCACACAAAGTTTATTGCAAATTAAACATCATTATACAGGATGGTTTCCAAATGACAATCATGCATTTTGTATAATTACCTGTAGTTAATATTCACTTGCTTAAACTACTTTCAGTTGATTCAATGCAAGTAACGCTGGAACTGGTGGGTGTGCCGCCGATTATTCCCGCCATGGCCCGCATCGTGTAGAGTGCCGGCTCCATGAAAGTCTTATTCGTCCACCAAAATTTCCCCGGCCAGTACCTGCACCTGGCGCGCCACCTCGGCACGACGCCGGGCCATCAGGTTGTGTTCCTGACCCAACGGCGCGACGATGCCAGGCTGCCGGGTGTGACCAAGTTCGTGTACGAACCACATCGCTCGATCACGCCGAACATCCACCATTACTTGCGCGAGACCGAAGCAGGAGTATTGAATGCCCAGAATGTGGCGCGCGTGGCGCTCGACCTGCGCGATTCCGGATTCGTGCCGGACGTCATGCTGGCGCACAATGGCTGGGGCGAACTGTGGTACCTGAAAGATGTCTTCCCAAAGACACCGCTGATCGGCTATTTCGAGTTCTTTTACCGGCGCCATGGCGCGGACGTCGGGTTCGACCCGCACGAGAAGCTGATTTTTGATACCGCGTCGCGATTGCGCACGAAGAATCTGGGCAACCTGCTGGCGCTCGATGCGGCCGATCTGGGACAGACGCCGACGCAATGGCAGAAGTCGCTCTATCCGAAGCTCCATCATCCGAAGCTGCATGTGGTGCATGAAGGCATCGATACGCAGCGCGTGGCGCCCAATCCGCAGGCAAAGCTGACGCTGCCGGGCGGAATCGTCCTGTCGGCCGAGGACGAGGTGGTGACCTATGTCGCGCGCAACCTGGAGCCGTACCGGGGCTTTCCGAGCTTCATGCGCAGCCTGCCGGCAATCCTGGCCCGGCGGCCGAAAGCGCAAGTGGTGATCGTCGGCGGCGACGAGACGAGTTACGGGCCGCCGCTGGCCAACGGCAAGACATTCCGGCAGGCGATGCTGGAGGAGGTCGGGTCATCCCTGGACAGGCGCCGCGTGCATTTCCTGGGGAAGGTGCCGTACTCGACCTTCCTGGCGATCCTGCAGATCTCCAGCGCGCACGTCTATCTCACCTATCCGTTCGTGCTGTCGTGGTCGATGCTGGAAGCCATGGCAGCCGGATGTCTCGTCATCGGCTCGAAAACGGCGCCGGTCGAGGAGGTCATTGGCGACGGCGAGAACGGCATACTGGTGGATTTCTTTGCCCCGGGAGAGATCGCCGAGCGTGTGGTCGCGGCCCTGGCTGAGCGGCGCGCGTTTGCGACGATACGGAAAAACGCCCGGCAGACGATCCTCGACAAGTACGACTTGAAGACGATCTGCCTGCCCGCACAGTTGAAGTTACTGGGCATGGCACGCACTACCGCTGCCAACGTCGCGTGACTGGAGCGTTCGTGTAGCAGGGGCTCATTACTATGCCGCTGCTACACGAACGCGTGCCAGATATATGCGCGTTGTCCCCCTCTGTGTCATGTAGTGCTTTTTTCGGCGCGTGCCCAACTGCTGCAAGGCCCGGCATATCGTCGGTTCGCTCCCTTCTCTTTCCGTGGCCGCATGCAAACGGTCAATGAGTTCCCTCAATGTCAGGTCGGCCGGAGTGCGACCGGGCGCTTGAAGGCCAGACAAGCCGTGAATCAATCCGCTTGGCCGTCCAGCGGCGGCTTGAGCAACGCGGCGCCGGGCACGGCGATAATGAGGTCCGATTGCGGATAGGCGATGCACGGCAGGATGAAACCTTCGGCCTGTTCTTCCCTGGTCAGCCCCGGCCATTCGATCCGGTAGCTGCCCCGTCCACTCATCATGCGGCACATGCAGGTGCGGCAAGTGCCGTTTCTGCAGGAGCTGGGCAGTCGGATATGCGAGTGCGCCGCGGCGTTGAGCAGGGGCATCGCGGATGACGCCTCGAATTCCCAGCCGTGGGGTTCGACGGCAATGGAAAAATACGCGGTCGGATCGCTCATGTCCGGTACCGTTTCAGCAGGAAGCCGGGCGCATCACAGTGCAGCACGATGACCAGCCGCCGCTCATGCCGAGTAGAGGCAACGCCTGTTCCGATGTGCGCCGCCGCTTTGTCAAAAGCATAGATGAAAAAGGCCACCAGGCTCGCGGCCAGGGAAAAGATGAGCGCAGCGAGAAGCAATGCCCGATCAGCCATGCACGCTGCCTGCGGTCGTCGTAGTAATAAGAATTCCCCTCCCATACGATGATGTCGCACCAGGCCTTGCCGCCGCAGGAGTTCCGCACCGAAGTGCCATCCGCCCTGAGGATCAAGTCTCCCACCGGCATGCAAGCCAATGATGTCAGTCCATTTCCGATTCATCCAATTTTATCCCCAGAGGCTTTTGCTGCCATTGGTGCGCGGCGATGTATTTCCATTTGGAATTTGCGGGCAACCGGTTGATTTTTTACGCTTTTCCGCCATGGCGCTGCGGCGAGGCGATATTTCAAGCACTTTTTTACATACCGTGATAAGGGCAGTTATCACGGTATGCAATACAGTTACAGCCGCTCTTTCATCTACGAAAATCCGGGTCGCGCGCGGCACAAGCAAGTGATCCATGCGTTGGCGCCCTGTGGCGACTTGCCCGGAGCAAGGAACGAAGTTGGCAATGGTGGGGGACTGGCTGTTGCTGGCAGGCGTGGCAGAGATATTACGGCTTATCATCGACTCTATGCGCGATGGCGCACGCCAAAGAAGCCAATTTATGCTGGTTTTCACCTCCCTCGCCCGCGACGATCCGCATTGGATTCACAGGGAATCTGACAGAATTCCGAGAAAGTAGTAGGCTAGCCCCTTTCTTTCCATTTTGGAAAATACCCAAGGCTGACGGCCGCGCAGCCCAAAATCGCCACATTGAACTTTCTCATTCGAATCTAGATTATGACTGTCCCCTCTCTCGTTCCGGCTTCTGATCTTCTTAACATTTTTTATTCCGACTTGTTCGTGATTAACGGCAAGGGAACCCTGTTCATGGGGCACGGTAAGAGTGATTGCGCGTGGCAGGCCTGCGGCAAGTTGAAAGACAACGAGATCGGGCAAGATTTCATCTGTCTTACCAGGAGTGGCGACCACCTGCTTGGCCACTACCAGCCGTATATGGTTCCGCCGTCGTACGTGGGACGTCCTCAAAGCATCAACGTGTTAGTGCGCTGTTTGTCTGAAAAAGAAACCAACGACATTTTTAAAGGCGACACGCCAACCATGCTGTTTGCCGATTTCAACGGCTTTATGCAAGCGTCGCGCTTCAATATTTGTTTCACCGGCGAAGAAGTCATGCCAATGATGTGCCGTCATGTATCTCCTGTTCTTTATGCAGATTTCGTCGACCCCGATAAACGCGGTTGGCGGTTCCATGACCTCGTTAGCCCAGTGCCAGATTTGAAGTTTATGGTCATGCCGTGGATGCCGACTGCTGCCGAGAGGGTAACGCTACTTCATCAATTTGTGTAAAACAGTGCGATTACCACTGACCCAGCCCCAGCATGCATGCCTGACCACCAAGCAGCTACACGTTCTACCCTTTCAAGCCTGTAAGCCGACTGATTTGCGCATCAGTGCCAAGTGTTCCACGACGGTCGTGCTGCGGATCGGCCCACTGGCAACCGTTAAGCTTGGTGTTGCGCTGCCTTCGACCAGAATGCCCTTCTCGATCTTGCCAAGCAGGTAGGCGACGTCGGTCTTGGTGGTTAGCGGCAGCGTGCCGGTCATTGTGCCGACCTGGTGCTGCGCGTGTTCTCCGCTGGCATGGATGACGACCGATTCACGACCGTCCAGGCTGCGCAGGCGTTTGCCAGCGTATTGTTCACGGAAGGCGGCGATAAAGGCTGCATCCACCCTCCCCTGCTCCGCCTTGCGTTCCTCGTCCTGAGCCTTCTTCGCCTGGGTGGCAAAGTCGGTCTTGCTGGCGATGGCTTTGCGCAGGTAGGTGGCGATCTGCTTTCCGCCGAGCTTGAGTTCGGCCAGCCGCTTCTT